>CAZTPB010000073.1:0-9616 GCA_964614555.1 uncultured Bacteroides sp. | reverse complement strand
TATAGTGACATTAAAAAAATAACTTGCATCAGTTTTTATAGACATTGCTTTTTCATTTACTCATCTGTCAGTCTCTCTTTTTGCCGCTTTTATCTTTGTTCATCAGTCACATAGCCCGCTATGTTCCTTCTTCACAAAGACAAAATCAATCAAAAATAGAGACTAAAACTGAAGCAATTTATTTTTTCAATGTCACATAACAATCTGTTTTGTACTACAGTTGTCAGTAAAATATTTCCCTATAGCCATTACATTTTAAAATAAATGTGTAACTTTGCGCCCAATTCGCGCGAAATGAAAATAACTCCAACGAAAAAAGACAACGAAATTAATATCAATACATTTATTCAAATGAAAAAACAACTAATTACAGCATGCATTGCATTCGCATCGGCCACAGTATGGGCACAAGTTCCGGCATTTCCAGGGGCTGAAGGTCATGCCAGATACATTACCGGTGGACGTGAAGGAAGTGTTTACCATGTCACCAATCTCAATGACAGCGGAACCGGGTCATTGCGGGACGCATTGGGAAAGAGCGGCAAACGAACCATTGTTTTTGACGTCAGTGGTACTATCAATCTGAAGTCGGATTTGAAGATTTCAAAAGGAAATGTCACCGTGGCCGGACAGACTGCACCGGGCGACGGTATCACCTTGGCTAATTATACCGTAACGGTGGCAGCTGACAATGTAATCATCCGCTTTGTCCGTTTCCGTCGTGGCAATGCTGTTGATATCAATGATGGTGCAGATGCCATTTGGGGGCGTCAGAGGAAGAATATCATGCTCGACCACTGCTCATTCAGTTGGAGCATCGACGAAGTGGCATCGTTCTATGACAACCGCACATTCACCATGCAATGGTGTACCATAGCCGAAGCGCTGACCAATGCCGGACACGACAAGGGCGCGCATGGCTACGGAGGCATTTGGGGTGGAAAAGAAGCCTCGTTCCATCACAACTTCCTGGTGCACCTGCAAAACCGTGTACCGCGGTTCAACGGTGCCCGCTATGACTGGAGCGGATACGACACGTCGAAATATCCCAATACCATTCAGGCTGAACGTGTGGACTTCCGCAACTGTGTGATGTACAACTGGGGTACAGGCGGATGCTATGGCGGTCCTGGAGGCGGATATATCAACATGGTCAACAATTACTACAAGGCTGGGCCGGCAACCAAAAACAGGACAAGAGTGACCCTAATCTCAAAATCAGACAGCAGTAACGGTGGAGACAATCCATTCCCCAACTACACCAGCCGTTACTACATCAATGGCAACTATGTCGCTGCAGCCGGTGACAATGCCGAGAACTACGACTGGCAGGGAGTGGTTTATGATAGCGGCATCCCCACCGTCAACGGAGTCAGGTGTGTGAATGATTCCGAGAACTACTATGGAGAAGGAGCAGGAAACATTCCCATCAAACTTGAGGAGCCCATCGATGCCGGCGAAGTGACCACCCACAGTGCCACCGTAGCTTTCGAAAAGGTACTGGCCTATGCCGGAGCATCCTACAAGCGGGATGCCGTCGATGAACGATACGCTCAAGAAGCAGAAACAGGGACTGCCACTTATACGGGCAGCGTGACCGGACAAATGGGAATCATCGACACACAGAATGATGTGGGCGGATGGCCCATACTCTCCTCTGAGACCCAACCTGCCGATTCCGACAAAGACGGTATCCCTGATGATTGGGAAACAGCCAACGGCCTGAATCCCAAACTCAACGATAGCCAAGGATACACTATCGATACCGAAAAATACTACACGAACCTTGAAGTGTATATGAACAGTCTGGTGCAGGACATCATGATAGCAGGCAATGCTGATGCCATTGAATCCGTCAAGGAATACTATCCTGCATACACCCGGACCGATGGCACCTATGTAGCAGCTATCAACGGCAATGCCGATGGCATCGAAGAGTTTACCGCCAACCAGATTGTAGAAACCCGGTACTTCAACCTACAAGGTATGCTCGTAGAGTCTCCTGAACGCGGCATCTTCATCCGTGTGGATATACTTGCCAACGGAAAGAAGCGTGTCAGCAAGATGGTGGCACCATAACGGACAAACACATCCATTGTTTTTATCGCCCTTATCTCCCGCTTCTTTTTATCAACAGTAAGATTTTCTCATTCAGAGCCTGTTGTCCCATCAGTTGCTCAATGGTCAGGTGCATACGATAGCGCCAATAGTGACGGGGATTGGCCGGCACATTGATACGCTCGAAGTCAGCATCAGGATAACGCAATTGCTCATCTATAGACAGCCAATCCTGCAAACTGAGCAGGCAGAGCATGGAGGGAGAGAACAGATGGCGCGCCACCACCTCTTCGCACAACCATCCGGGGATGGGATGCGGGGCAGCTCCCGCCTTCTGAAGCATCTGGTTGTAAAAATGCTGTGTGCGTTCCGCATCTTCTTCCCACCAACCTCGCAAGGTAACCATGTCGTGGGTGGAAATGGTAGCTACCGAACGGTAAGGATTCTCCTCCAGATGGCCGAAGTCATAATCCGGATTCTTCGACATGCTTTGTATTTCCAGTGTCAGGATGCGCAGTTCGTTCATTACCCAAGGCACACACGAAGGCACCATGCCGAGGTCTTCAGCACATACGAGCATACGGGTGGCACTGGTGAGCACAGGCAGTTTCTTCATGGCCTCCTCATACCAGAATTGGTTATGCCGATGATAGTAATAGTCGTTATACAAGCGGTTGAAAGCCTCCTTGTCGGACCATCCGAGCGACCGGTACAGGTAGTCATTCTGGGCACAGATGCGCGGATGCCATGTGTCAGGTGTCTTGCGGTCGGGCACAAAAAGGACATTACTGATGAGGGAATAGAGGCCGTCGCGCACCCATACACTGTCGCTGTCCTCACGTCCGGCAAAATAAGCCTCCACCTTACGTTGGGTGTCATATTCGGGTTTCATCTCATAGGTGCCTCCATCCAAACGGTTCAGGAAAGTCTCACGCACCTCTTCGGCATGACTGCCGAAGAGGGCATCAAGCATACTTTCTACGATATAGGGACGGGTAAAGAGTTCCTTACGGAAGTGGAGTCCATAGCTCTCTATCTCCTCGGGGGACATAGGCATGGCAGGAGAGAACTGTCCCAATAAGCCGTGCACACTGTGCTGTGGGATTTCCCAAATGCGGAAAAACCCCAACACATGGTCGATGCGGTAAGCATCAAAATATTCAGCCATCTTGCGGAAACGGCGGAGCCACCATTGGCACCCGTCGGCCAACATGGCATCCCAGTTGTAGGTGGGGAATCCCCAGTTCTGTCCGTTCACACTGAAAGCATCGGGCGGTGCACCGGCCTGCCCATTCATGTTGAAGTAGTGCGGCTCTACCCATGCCTCCACACTGTTACGGCTGATGCCAATGGGGATGTCACCCTTGATGACCACCCCCTTCTCACGGGCATAGCGTCCGGCTTCGAGCAACTGGATGTGGAGGAGGTATTGCACATAGCAATGGAAGTTCACCTCATCGGCCTTCTCGGTGCAGAGGGTAGCAATCTCCTTCTGCGAATAGGTGGTGTGGCTGCTCCATGCGCGGAAGTCAGCCGTATGATTCACGTCGCGCAAATAACTGAAAGCTGCATATGGGCGCAACCAATGCTCGTTGTCCTTATAGAAAGCCTTGTAAGCTTCTGTGGCTAAGGTCTTCGCTCCTTGTTCCTTATATAATTGGCGCAGATAGTCCCGCTTGGCATGGTTCACCGCCTCGTAGTCAATCTGTGCGAGAGCATTGAGTTCCTTACGTCTGGCCTCGAACTCGTCGCGCATCTTTTTGCTTTTGAGTCCGGGCAGCTGGCGTACATCCACATATTGCGGATGGAAAGCATAGATGGATATGCTGTTATAGGGGTACGAATCAGTCCAAGTATGGTTGATGGTGGTGTCATTGATAGGCAATATCTGAAGCACACTTTGTCCGGTCAAAGCCGCCCAATCAATCATCTTCAACATATCACCGAAGTCGCCCACACCGAAACTGCCCTCCGTACGGAGCGAGAAGACGGGGATGACACAACCAGCCCCCTTCCAGTCGGGGTAAGGCAGATACACAGCACCGTCAGTCACTACCCTCACTTCGTCCTCTTCGATATAGGGCAGGCTCAGACGCCGGTTGTCCCGTGCTTCCCAGCCAGCCACCTCACCGGTAACTCCATCGATTGCCAAGAATTTGTAATCTGCCGGCTCTTGAAGACTGTCTGCGTCAATGGCAGCCATCCACACATTGGGGGAGACTTCCATCATGCGCAGCGCACGCGAAGTGTCCCATTCGCCCCATTCGGACTGATTACCGCTCAAAGCCAACACCTGCCCACGTCCCAACCGGGGAGCCTCAACCCGCAGCCACAAGGTATGTGCATAACAGGCCATCTTGGAAGTGCCCTGAAAATGACGGGTGAAACTGTCTGTGAAAGCAGACGTATAGAGATAGGCATCGCAGGGTATATCTTTCCAATGGTCGCACATCGTATATAGACGCTCTTTACCATCGACTGGCAATACCCGCCCACCGGCAGCATACCACTCCTCACGTATGATTTTGCCGCCACATACGACCTGATAATGATATTCCAACCTTCGGGTGCTTTTCGGCAATTCTGTCTCTCCCCCCCAACAATAGCCGTCGGAGGTAGAAAGACCTACTTCTTTCACTGTTTCTTTGGCGGATGTGGTATATTTCATGACCACCTTCAGCTCTTCCCCCCAATTGGTCCTATAAGTTATCAGGTAACGTATCTTCATCGTTTTTTTGGTATTATATTTTACATTTTTGGGGGTCAAAGATACAGAAAAATCAAATCAGTAAAGATTCTGATTGACAAATAAACGGCAGAAACAGATGCGAACGTTTGCGTAACTAAAGGCAGAGACTGTCAGAAGCATCCCGATACGGGAACTCTACGTGCGAAAGTCGGATAAGGCTGTAACTTACCTTTCAAACAAGGATAGATTTGCTAAAAAATACTATTCCTTTGCCGAAACGGATGATATTTGCATTATTTTCCATACCTTTGCGACAATATTGCAGTAAATAGAAAATCTTTATTATTTAAAACATTACTCCATGAGAAAACAACTCATCGTAGGAAGCCTCATGCTGATGGCATCAGCCATGAGTGCTCAGACGTTCAACGAGTGGAAAGACCCCGAGGTGAACGCCGTGAACCGTGCGCCTATGCACACCGACTATTTCGCTTACGAATCGGCCGAAGCGGCACAAAAGTGCAAGACACAGTCAGCCAACTACATGCCCCTGACCGGTATGTGGAAGTTCCACTGGGTAGAAAATGCCGACCAGCGCCCGACCGACTTCTGGAAAGCCGGCTACGACGATAGCCAATGGGGCGAACTGCCCGTGCCCGGCCTTTGGGAACTCTATGGCTACGGACGTCCCATCTATGTGAACAACCAATATCCGTGGCGCAACTTCTTCCAGACAAATCCGCCCGAAGTCCCCGTTGAGCGCAACAACGTAGGCTCATACCGCCGCACCATCACCGTGCCGGCCGATTGGAAAGGCAAGCAGATTATGGCCCACTTCGGCTCGGTGACCTCCTGCTTCTACCTGTGGGTGAACGGCAAGTTTGTGGGATATAGCGAAGACAGCAAGGTGGCCGCCGAGTTCGACCTGACCAAGTATCTGAAGCCGGGCAAGGAGAACGTAATCGCCTTCCAGGTGTTCCGTTGGTGCGACGGCTCGTACCTCGAGGACCAGGACTTCTTCCGCCTTTCGGGTACGGCACGCGACTGCTACCTCTATGCACGCGGCAAGAAGCAGATTAAGGATATCCGCGTGACCCCCGACTTGGATGCCCAGTACAAGGATGGTACGCTGGCCATCGACCTCGACCTGCAAGGAAACGGCACCGTGGAGTTGGCTCTGACCGATGCCAAAGGCAACAAGGTAGCTGCCACCACCGTAAAGGGAAGCGGCAAGCAGAAGGCTGAGATGCAGGTGGCATCGCCCGACAAGTGGACCGCCGAGACTCCCAACCTCTACACCCTGACCGCCACACTGATGAATGGCAAGAAGGTGGCCGAAGTGATACCCATGAAGGTAGGCTTCCGCAAGGTGGAAATCAAGAATGCCCAAGTATTGGTGAACGGCCAGCCCGTACTCTTCAAGGGTGTGAACCGCCACGAGATGAACACCGTGAACGGCTACGTGGTGAGCCGCGAGGACATGCTCCGCGACATCAAGCTGATGAAGAGCCTGAACATGAACGCCGTGCGCACCTGCCACTACCCCGACGACCCCATGTGGTATGAGTTGTGCGACCAGTACGGCCTCTACATGGTGGCCGAAGCCAACATCGAGAGCCACGGAATGGGTTATGGCGAAAAGACATTGGCCAAGAATGACTCGTATGCCTTGGCACACATGGAGCGCAACCAGCGCAACGTACAGTGCTACTTCAACCACCCGGCCATCATCTTCTGGTCATTGGGCAACGAGGCCGGCTATGGCCCCAACTTCGAGGCTGCATACGATTGGATCAAGGCCGAAGACCCCTCACGCCCCGTACAGTATGAGCAGGCTCACCAGAACGGTAAGACCGACATCTTCTGCCCCATGTACTACGGCTACGAAGGATGCGAGAAATACAGTCAGAACGACAATCCGCGCCCGCTCATCCAGTGCGAATACTCACATGCCATGGGTAACTCCGGCGGCGGATTCAAGGAGTATTGGGACATGATCCGCAAGTATCCCAAATACCAAGGAGGCTTCATTTGGGACTGGGCCGACCAGGGTATCCTGAAGCGCAACAACGAACGCACCCGCAGAATGCCTGAGCCTGAAATCCACGGATACGGTGGCGACTTCCACCCCGCCGATGCTTCCGACCAGAACTTCTGCAACAACGGAGTGGTGGCTCCCGACCGCGACCTGCACCCCCATGCCTACGAGATTGCCCACCAGTATCAGAACATCTGGGTCACTCCGGCCGACCTGCAGAAGGGTGAAGTGAACGTGTATAACGAAAACTTCTTCAAGGACATGAAGAACTACACCCTCACCTGGGAACTCCTGGTGAACGGTGTGGCCGAACAGACAGGTGTAGTCGCTACCCTGAACGCCAAACCGCAGGAGACCGTGAAGGTGACCCTCCCCTACTCGCTCGAAGGCATCTGCCCGGGCAAGGAGGTACACCTCAACGTCTATTTCAACCTGAAGAACCGCGAGGGCATCCTGCCCGCCGGACAGCGCGTGGCAGGCAACCAGTTGGCCATCCGCGAGCATACAGGCAAGGATTTGACCATCGGCAACTGCAAGTATGAAAGAGCCTTGAAGGTAGAGGATGGCAACGCGCTGAACATCATCGGCGAGAACTTCACCGCTACGTTTGACAAGGAGAGCGGCTACCTGACCAGTTGGGTAGTAGATGGCGACTTTGTGCTCCAACCCGGTGCTGCACTGACTCCCAACTTCTGGCGTGCCCCCACCGACAATGACTACGGCGCAGGCATCCAAAACAAATTGGGCGCATGGAAGAACCCCGGTTTGACCCTGAAGAGCCTCGCACACGAGGTGAAGGAGGGACAAGCCATCATCACAGCCCACTACGACATGCCGGCCGTACAGGCACAGCTCGACCTGACCTACACCATCAACAACCTGGGTGCCATCCTGGTGAACCAGAAGATGACCACCACCAAGGATGCCAAGGTGGCTCCGCTCTTCCGCTTCGGTATGCAGATAACCCTGCCCAAGCGCTACGAGCAGGTGACCTACTACGGCCGTGGTCCCGTGGAGAACTACAACGACCGCAAGAGTGCCGCCTTCGTGGGTCTCTACAACCAGACCGTTGACCAGCAATTCCACGACTATCAGCGCCCGCAGGAGACAGGAAACAAGACCGACCTGCGCTACTACCAGTTGAGCGACAACCGCCACAACACGCTCTGCATCACATCAGACACCCTCTTCTCTGCCTCGGCTCTCCACTACAAGATGGCCGACATGGACGATGGCGAGCACAAGCGTCAGAACCATCCCGAATACTTGCAGAAGGGAGACACTTACGTGAACATCGACCTCGGGCAGATGGGTATGGGCTGTGTGAACAGCTGGGGCGCATGGCCGCGCAAGGAGTACCAGCTCCCCTACGCTGACTACAACTTCACCTTCCTGTTGAAGCCGATGAAGTAAGACACCTCCCACTAATTTGACATTTTGTCAAATTGTATATTCGCCCTGCGAGAATCGCGTATTTCCGTCCGAAAAGAAAAGCGGATGGAAATACGCGATTCTTATTGGCTCAAAAACCGCATATTCCACTGATATACTGTTCGATACATGGAAAACCCATTAAAAATATCGCCGCCTAAAAAAATACAGAAGTGAATTTTTCATCCGCAAATGACGCAGATAACGCAGATGATGCGAACAAATCATAGTCCGTCAGGCACACTTATCCAAATGCGCCTTACTTTTTCCAAAATGCGCCTTGCATATGTTGAAAAGCAAGTCACACTTGCACCAACTGCAAGCCGCATTTGAAAAAATGCAAGGCGCATTTTTTCTTCTTCACAAAAAACATCTGCATAAATGCGGGGAGTTTGGAGCCTTTTACCCCAAAATTCATTCAATTTCCAGTCTCTTTCAAGACTATTCTAACGCGAATAAGAGGCCCCAAAACCTGCTTTTTCTGCATATTCTTGCGAAATCAGAAACGGTTTGCGCATAATTATGCAGGAATTGGTCTTCTGACGAAGAGGGACAGGGTGACAAAATGTAAGTGATTCAGTATGTACCATCCTCCTTTCATCTAACCTCCCTGCTATATTGGTGTCACAGGAGTTAGCGAAGGAGATATGTAAAAGAGACTATAAAATGAAAGGAAAATCTAAAATAGTTACTAAAACATTAGCAGGGTATCAAAAATAATTCCTACTTTTGCATCAGTAACATTAATACTGATTAAACTATGCCTGAATTATTTAGACAATATGGCTTTGGTTGGATTATGCTCATGGAATAAAGAACAACGATTTGAAACGTATCGAGAGAGCAATACATGAAAACTCAGACATCATCCTCAACAGATGGTATGAGATTTTTGGTCAAACTGATTATGGGGACGATAATGAATAAAATAGTAAAGATCTGGTTCGACGACGAATGGTTGTACGGATTAGGAGACGACAACAAGACTTATCGCCAGTCCTTGTTGTGGTATAAGCGATTGCTGTATGCCAGCGAGGCGCAACGCCAAGAGTATGAATTCAGCACCATCGGCATACATTGGAGCAAGCTTGATGAAGATGTAAGTTTCGAGAGCTTCACTTATGAAGAAGCCGAGCCATCTTCATTTCAACGCTTCTTTTTAGAGCATCCCGAAATCAATGTCTCTGAATTTGCAAAAGGCATAGGCATGAACCCTTCCTTGTTAAGGAACTATATCAATGGATTCAAGAAACCTTCAAAGGAAAGAGAGCAACAGATTCTTGACCGCATCCATGAATTAGGCAAGATTTACCTTGAAGTCGCTTTTGCTTCGTAAACGTATTCTCCGTCCCTTCGCGTTTGCAACGCGAAGGAATTGAGCATAAGCATTTGTAATGCGC
>CAZTPB010000072.1:0-9684 GCA_964614555.1 uncultured Bacteroides sp. | reverse complement strand
GCACCCACGCAAAGCAGGTCGTCGATGTTCATGATGAGCGCATCCTGTGCAATGCCTTTCCACACACTCAGGTCGCCCGTCTCTTTCCAATAGAGGTAGGCCAGTGACGACTTTGTGCCCGCACCGTCAGCGTGCATAATGTTGCAATACTCAGGGTCACCTCCCAAGATGTCAGGTATAATCTTGCAGAAAGCTTTGGGATAGAGACCCTTATCAATGTTCTTGATGGCATTGTGCACATCTTCTTTCGAGGCCGAAACGCCGCGCATCATGTATCGTTGGTTACTCATTGCTTGATATATATATTTACGTTTGTTTTATACCTTATATATAATATAGGGTGCAAAGTTACTTATTTTTTTTCAGAAATCGGTGTATGTTTGCTAAATTATGTTTGTTCTTTGTGTAGAGGTATGCAATTTGAGGTGTGGATAATGTATCTTTATATTCTTGTGTCAGGAGAAAGAGGGTTACAGGTGGATGGTATGTTTTGTCGGTCATCCAAAAGAAAGAAAAATGTAAATACTGTTAAATAAGTGCGGGAAATATAATTTTTGCATAGGATTTTTTGTAATTTTACCCATTCAAATGCGTTCTTATAAAAGGAGCGTCGGGCGGAAATGGATATGATGCCCAACAGGGATGTATGCGTAATACATTGTCTATGAGATTGGAAAAAAAGAAAAAACATATATAATGAACAACAAATGGATCTATCAATCACCCAAAGAAGGAGAACTTGAGGCAGCCAAGCTTCTGTCGGCGCAGATAGGGATAAGTCCCATTTTATGCCGTCTGCTGAGAGAGAGGGGGATAAAGACTCCTGAAGAAGCCAAACGGTTCTTCCGCCCTCAGTTGAGTGAGTTGCACGACCCTTTCCTTATGAAGGATATGGACAAGGCCGTGGAGAGGCTCAACGAAGCAATGGGGCGTAAGGAGCGCATTTTGGTGTATGGCGACTATGATGTAGATGGCACCACTGCTGTGGCACTCGTTTACAAGTTCCTACAACAGTTTTATTCCAATATAGACTATTACATCCCTGATCGTTACAACGAAGGGTATGGTGTTTCTTACAAAGGGGTGGATTATGCTTGTGAGACGGGGGTGAAGTTGGTCATTGTGCTCGATTGCGGCATCAAGGCTGTAGAAGAAATTGCCTATGCCAAGGAGCGTGGCATTGACTTTATCATCTGCGACCACCATGTACCCGACGATGAATTGCCACCCGCCGTAGCCATCCTCAATGCAAAGCGAGTGGATGCGACGTATCCCTATCCGCATCTTTCAGGATGTGGCGTAGGATTCAAGTTCATGCAGGCCTTTGCAGCCAACAACGGCATTGATTTCAGTCAACTGACCCCTTTACTCGATTTGGTAGCAGTGAGTGTGGCTTCAGACATTGTACCTATCATGGGTGAGAATCGCGTACTTACCTATCATGGCTTGAGGCAACTCAACTCCAATCCGAGTGTCGGATTGAGAGCCATCATTGAAGTGTGTGGCCTTTCGGACAAGGAGATAACCATTTCGGATATTGTGTTCAAGATAGGGCCGCGCATCAATGCTTCGGGGCGAATACAGAATGGCAAAGAGGCCGTGGATTTGCTTACAGAGCGTAACTTCAAACAGGCCTTGCAAAAAAGTCAGCAAATCAACTTGTACAATGAGACACGCAAAGATTTGGACAAGGCCATGACTGAAGAGGCCAATCATATTGTAGATAAATTGGAGGGGCTCAGTGGGCGTCGGAGCATTGTTATTTTTAATGAGCAATGGCATAAAGGGGTCATTGGCATTGTAGCCAGCAGATTGACGGAAATCTATTATCGTCCGGCTGTAGTGCTGACACGTACGGGAGATATGGCCACAGGGTCGGCCCGGAGTGTGTCGGGGTTTGATGTGTACAAGGCGATAGAGTATTGTCGTGATCTGTTGGAGAACTTTGGCGGGCATACGTATGCTGCCGGACTTTCGATGAAGATAGAGAATGTGCCCGAGTTCACGCGTCGTTTTGAAGAGTTTGTGACGGAACATATATTGCCGGAGCAGACAAGAGCTACCATTGAAATTGATGCAGAATTGGACTTCAAGGATATAACGAACCGATTCTTCAATGATTTGAAACGTTTCAATCCCTTCGGCCCCGACAACCATAAGCCCATCTTCTGTACACGCCACGTCTATGATTATGGCACAAGCAAAGTGGTTGGCCGTGATCAGGAACATATCAAACTGGAATTGGTAGATAACAAATCGAACAACGTGATGAATGGCATTGCTTTCGGGCAAAGTTCGCAAGCACGGTACATCAAGACAAAGCGTGCGTTTGACATCTGCTACTCTATCGAAGAGAATACCCATAAGCATGGCGAAGTGCAATTGCTTATCGAGGATATTAAACCGTTGGATTGAATGGTTTGAAAGATGGTGGCAATGAATCGCTATCGCGACATATTGAAGCAATATTGGGGCTACGACTCTTTCCGGGGCATTCAGGAGGAGATTATTCAAAGTATCGGGAGTGGCAGAGACACTTTAGGCCTGATGCCTACCGGTGGCGGCAAAAGCATTACTTTTCAGGTGCCGGCATTGGCGCAAGAAGGTGTGTGTCTGGTAATCACGCCACTCATAGCACTGATGAAAGATCAGGTGAGTCATCTTCGGGCAAGAGGGATAAAAGCTGCTGCCATTTATGCCGGTATGACCCGTGAAGAGATTGTCGTGACGTTGGAAAACTGCATTTTTGGAGGATATAAATTCCTCTATATATCTCCCGAGCGACTTTCTTCCGAGCTTTTTCAAGTCAAACTCAGACGGATGAAAGTGAGTTTCATTACGGTAGATGAAAGTCATTGTATTTCACAGTGGGGGTATGATTTCCGTCCTTCATACCTGCAGATTTCTGATATCCGCAAACTCTTACCCAAAGTGCCGGTGCTGGCTCTGACGGCAACCGCTACACCCGAAGTGGTCAAAGATATACAGATGAAATTGGCTTTCCGTGAGGAGAACTTCCTGAAAATGAGTTTTGAACGGAAAAACTTAGGGTATGTGGTGCGTCAGACAGAAGATAAGATGGCTGAAATGTTGCACATTCTTCAAAGGGTGTCAGGAAGCGCAATCGTTTATGTCCGTAGTAGAAATCGCACCCGTGAAGTGTCCGAATGGCTTATAGGAGAAGGTGTCAGTGCCGAATGCTATCACGCGGGACTTCCTCATGTGGAAAAAGATGAGCGGCAACGGAGATGGCAACAAGGTGTCTCTCGAGTGATTGTGGCTACCAATGCTTTTGGAATGGGGATTGATAAGGCGGATGTGCGTGTAGTGATTCATCTTGACATACCGGATTCTCCGGAAGCTTATTTTCAAGAGGCAGGTCGTGCAGGTCGTGACGGATTTCAGGCCTATGCTGTCCTTTTAGTGGGAAGGCGTGATGTGCAGACATTGCGCCAGCGCATCCCGGAGGCTTTTCCTGACAAGAAATTCATAGGTGAAGTGTATGAGCACCTGAGCTATTATTATCAGATTGCAATGGGGAGTGGCGGAGGGGTGACGCATGAGTTCGACCTTAATAAGTTTTGCCGTAATTTCAAGCATTTTCCTGTTCAGACGGAAAGTGCACTCCGTATCCTTACCCAGGCCGGATACATTGAATATATAGACGAACAGGAAAACGATTCGCGCTTGATGTTTGTCGTACATCGTGATGAATTGTATTCACTTCGTGATGACCCGGCAATGGATGTGTTGTTGCGTGCCCTGATGCGTAGCTATACTGGCTTGTTTACAGATTATGTCTATATTGACGAGCACCGTTTGGCACGTGAGACGGGGACAACCTTTCGTGAAGTCTATGATGCTTTGAAGTCGTTGAGTTTTAGAGGAATCATTCATTATATACCTTATAAAAAGACACCGCTTATCCGGTATGTCCGTCAACGTGAGGAGGTAGAGCGTCTGGTGATTCCTGCCGATGTCTATGAGAAAAGGAAAGAGGCATTGGAAAAGAGGATAGGGGCGATGGTCGGATATGCTACCTCTGCCGACAAATGCCGGAGCCGTATGTTATTGTCGTATTTTGGCGAACAGAGCGGACATGATTGCCAAATGTGTGATGTCTGTCGTGCCACTCATGCTTCGGGGGTGAAAACCAGTGTGTTTAATCGTCTTTGTGCTTTACTTGACGAATTGTCTCAAACGGATGGGAAGGTGAGTCTGACGCTTTTCTGTGAAAAGGCTGAGGATATTTGTCCGCGTGCGCAGACGATGGAAGTTCTCCGTTTTCTACAGGCAAATGAAAAAGTAAGGCTTGTGGATGGAGAGATGTTGCATTGCCAATCGAATGTTGAATAAAAGATAAAAACTGATGGAACAGAAAGACAATACTTCGGAAATATCATTGGATTCAGAGGTTGGAAATCCTTTTGAAGAAATCGTGATGCTGACTCAATTGCTTGTAGGGGAATCCAAGCGGACAGATGCCTTATTGAGGCGTGCAAGAGTTCTGTTGGAGATGGGGCAGTTGCCCGACGCAGAGGCTGATATGAAAAAGGCAATGGAGCAACCTGATGGTTGGGAGAAGGAGATAGACAAAATCCGTAGGAAGATAGCTGTAGGCTATTACGAACGTGGCCGTATGCGTCACAATGCCAATGATGATAAAGGGGCGATGGAGGATATGCTACACGCCATGGAAATAGCACCGGAGATGGAAAAGAAAATTACCGGACGATTCAACAAATAAGGAATAAGAACGTTTATTTTTCTTTTTTGTCTTCCGTTTTTAGTTAAGTGTCAGCTAAAAGATGTACCTTTGCAGCCAGTTATGAGTAGAATATTATCCATTGATTATGGACAGAAGCGTACAGGGTTGGCAGTGACCGACCCGATGCGGATAATCGCCAATGGTTTGGCTACAGTGCCGACAGCTACAGTATTTGATTATATCATGCAATATGTCCGGCGGGAGCCGGTAGGCCGTATCATCATAGGGCAACCTAAGCAGGCATCTGGCGAGTATAGTGAAAACATGAAGCGCATTGTCCCTTTTGTCAATCGCTTGCGTAAGCAATTGCCTGACATTCCGGTAGAATATGTCGATGAACGTTTCACTTCCGTGTTGGCACATCGTGCCATGATTGA
This sequence comes from uncultured Bacteroides sp., assembly GCA_964614555.1. GTDB lineage: Bacteria > Bacteroidota > Bacteroidia > Bacteroidales > Bacteroidaceae > Phocaeicola_A. The sequence goes on along the minus strand of CAZTPB010000072.1, from coordinate 4,539 downwards.
TGCGGGGCTTAAGAAGAAAGACCGGCAAAACAAGGCATTAGTGGATGAGATAAGTGCTTGTATCATTTTGCAGACCTACATGGAGTCTGCTGCTTTCAAGAGAGAATAATATATAGAAAAAGAATAAATTGTTATGATTTTACCTGTTTATATTTACGGGCAACCTGTATTGAGGGCAAGTGCGGAAGACATTACCCCTGATTATCCCAATTTGAAGGAACTGATAGACAATATGTATGAAACGATGGATCGTGCCGATGGATGCGGCCTTGCAGCTCCACAAATCGGGCTTCCTATCCGGTTGGTTGTCATTGATTTGGATATCATGAGTGATGAATATCCCCAATATAAGGGGTATCGTCGTACTTTTATCAATCCGCACATCATTGAAACGAATGAGGAGACCGATACGATGGATGAAGGGTGTCTTAGTTTGCCGGGCATTCATGAGTCGGTGAAGCGTCCGACACGTATTCATGTGAAATATTTGGATGCTGATTGGAAAGAGCATGACGAATGGGTGGACGGATTCGAAGCACGCTGTATGCAGCATGAGTTTGATCATCTGGAAGGGGTCATGTTCATCGACCACCTTAGTGGATTGCGCAAACAGATGATAAAAGGAAAGCTCGGAGCCATGCTGAAGGGTAAGGTGCGTTGCGGGTATAAGACCAAAGTGGTGAAGTAAAACATATAGCAAAGTCACAATTCTGTTGAGGCGGCTGATTCTTATAGCATTGATGTGCATACCGTTGCTGGTAGTGGCCCAAATCAACACCGATAGGGTGATGATGATAGGCCGTAATGCCCTTTATTTCGAAGACTATGTATTAAGCATACAGTATTTTAATCAGGTCATCAATGCAAAACCTTATCTGCATGAACCCTATTTTTATCGCGGATTGGCCAAACTGAATTTGGACGATTTCAATGGAGCCGAACAGGATTGCTCGGAGGCGATAGGAAAAAATCCTTTTGTGGTGAATTATTATCAGGTGCGTGGATTAGCGCGCATCAAACAGGGGAATTTTCAGGGGGCAATCGATGACTACAACCAAGCATTGGTTTATGCACCGGAGAATGTCGGGGTGTGGCACAATCTGATTCTCTGCAAGATGAAGCAGGAAAAATATGATGAAGCAGAAGCCGGCATCAAGCAGTTGTTGACATTCTCTCCCCGTTATGTCCCTGCTTTTCTGATGCATACGGAAGTCGCATTGAAGCAGAAGGATACGCTTCAGGCAGAGCAATGTGTCGGGCAGGCGTTGGAGTTGGACAAGTACGATGATGGCGTGTGGGCCACGCGTGCAATGCTTCGTTTGCAACAAGAAAGGTATGAAGAGGCCGAATCTGATCTCAATCAGGCCTTGCATCTGGCTCCGAAAAGTGCGGGTTATCATATCAACAGGGCTTTGGCACGTTATCATCAGAATAATCTGCGGGGGGCTATGGGAGACTACGACCGTGCTTTGGATATAGAGCCAGCCAATCTTATCGGGCATTATAACAGAGGTTTGCTGCGTGCACAAGTGGGTGATGACAATCGGGCTATAGAAGATTTTGATTGTGTGATTATGGCCGAGCCGGACAATATGATGGCGATTTTCAATCGGGGGCTTTTACGCGACCAGACAGGAGATTATCGAGGAGCTGTCGAAGACTATTCTGCAGTTATTGAAGAATATCCCAATTTCCTATATGGTTATCAACAGCGTGCCGTTGCCCGCCGCAAAATAGGAGACCGAAAGGGAGCCGAGGCCGACGAGGCTTTTTTGCTGAAAGCTGAAATCGACAGGCGGAACCGCTTGGCTTTAGGAAGGCAAACGAACGACGAAGCGGATAGGGAAGAAGAACAGGCTGACAAGAAGAAAACCCGTAAACGCTCGGAGCGGGATGTGAAGAACTATGGTAAAATAGTGGTGGCTGATAATGATGAGGGTACCCAGAAGTATAAGAACGACTATCGGGGACGTGTGCAGGATAGGAATGTCAATGTGGAGTTGGAGCCCATGTTTGTCCTTACCTATTATAAAAAGGAAAGTGAAGTGAAACGCACCATTGTTTTCAATAAATTGGTGGAAGAACTCAATCAGAAAGAAACTTTACCACACCGCATTTTGCTTACCAATCAGGAGACTCCATTGAATCAAGAACAGGTTCAGGAACATTTCGCATCGGTGGATGAACTTTCTTCGGCCATTGTGTCACGGCCCAACGATGCATATATCCGATTTGCCCGTGCGTTGGATTTCTATCTGGTGCAGGATTTGGACAATTCGCTGGAAGACCTTACCAAGGCAATACTGTATGACGACCAGTTCATGCCGGCATACTTTAACCGTGCATTGGTCAGATGCAAGCAGTTGGAATATGAGCGAGTTACGGCTATAGCGGCCGGCACGGTGGAGGGAGAAGGTGATGTCCGGATAGGAGTCAATTCGGGAAAGACGATGGATTTCGAACTTATCAAGTACGATTTGAATAAAGTGATAGAGCTTGCTCCTGATTTTGAATGTGCATACTACAATCGGGGAAATTTGTTCTGTCAGCAGAATGACTATCATGCCGCAATGGTTGATTTCAACAAAGCCATAGCACTCAATCCTTCGTTTGCAGAAGCTTATTATAATCGGGGACTTACCCAAATCTTTTTGGGAAATCTGAAAGAAGGGTTATCTGACCTTAGTAAGGCCGGAGAGTTGGGAATTTATTCGGTTTATAGCATCATAAAACGATATACAGAGTCCAAAGAGTGAGATTTTTTGGAAGAAAAACCACAATAATCAAAAGATTTAGTTAATTTTGCCGCTCAAAAGACGAAAATAGCAACAGATTATGATAAAGATTACATTTCCCGACGGTTCTGTTCGTGAATACAACGAAGGAGTGACCGGTCTGCAAATTGCAGAAAGCATCAGTTCGCGTCTGGCACAGGATGTGCTTGCATGCGGAGTGAATGGAGAAACTTGGGACCTTTCGCGTCCTATTAGCAACGATGCTTCCATTGTCCTTTATAAGTGGGATGATGAGCAGGGTAAGCATGCTTTTTGGCACACCAGTGCCCACTTGTTGGCCGAAGCCTTGCAGGAACTCTATCCCGGCATCCAGTTCGGTATCGGTCCTGCCATTGAAAATGGTTTCTATTACGATGTTGACCCGGGTGAAGCCACCATCAAAGAGGGCGACCTTGCAAACATTGAGAAGAAGATGGCCGAACTGGCAGCCAAGAAAGAGGTGCTTGTCCGTCAAGATATAGCCAAGGCCGATGCTCTGAAGATGTTCGGCGACCGTGGTGAGACATACAAGTGCGAACTCATCTCAGAATTGGAAGACGGTCACATCACTACTTATACCCAAGGTGCTTTTACCGACCTTTGCCGTGGTCCTCACCTTACCAGCACTGCACCAATCAAAGCTATCAAGCTTACTGCTGTAGCAGGTGCTTACTGGCGCGGACAGGAAGACCGCAAGCAGATGACCCGTATCTACGGTATCAGCTTCCCCAAGAAGAAGATGCTCGATGAGTATCTGGTGTTAATGGAAGAGGCTAAGAAGCGCGACCACCGCAAGATTGGTAAGGAGATGGAACTCTTCATGTTCTCAGAGACTGTAGGTAAAGGGCTTCCCATGTGGCTGCCCAAAGGTACAGCTCTGCGTCTCCGTCTCGAAGATTTCCTCAAGCGCATCCAGAAGCGTTTCGGATACCAGCAGGTGATGACTCCGCACATTGGCAATAAGCAGCTCTATGTCACTTCAGGCCACTATGCCAAGTATGGTAAGGATTCTTTCCAGCCTATCCACACACCCGAAGAGAACGAAGAGTATCTGCTCAAGCCCATGAACTGCCCACACCATTGCGAAATATACAAGTGGCAACCCCGTTCGTACAAAGACCTGCCTTTGCGTTTGGCCGAGTTCGGTACCGTATATCGTTACGAGCAGAGTGGTGAGTTGCATGGATTGACCCGTGTGCGTAGCTTCACTCAGGACGATGCCCACATCTTCTGTCGTCCCGATCAGGTAAAGGATGAGTTCCTTCGTGTGATGGACATCATCTTCATCATCTTCCGTGCACTCAACTTCGAGAACTTCGAGGCACAGATTTCACTCCGTGACAAGGTAAATCGCGAGAAGTACATCGGCAGTGAAGAGAATTGGGAGCGTGCCGAACAAGCCATCATCGAGGCTTGTCAGGAAAAAGGCCTTCCCGCTAAGATTGAATACGGTGAAGCCGCTTTCTATGGCCCCAAGCTCGACTTCATGGTGAAGGATGCCATCGGACGTCGTTGGCAGTTGGGCACCATTCAAGTGGATTACAACCTGCCTGAGCGTTTCCAACTCGAATATATGGGTTCTGACAACCAGAAGCACCGTCCCGTGATGATTCACCGTGCTCCCTTCGGCTCTATGGAGCGTTTTGTTGCCGTGCTCATCGAACACACCGGTGGCAAGTTCCCCTTGTGGCTTACCCCCGATCAGGTAGTGGTTCTTCCCATCTCTGAGAAGTTCAACGATTATGCTTATCAGGTGAAGGCTTAC
>CAZTPB010000071.1:0-9812 GCA_964614555.1 uncultured Bacteroides sp. | reverse complement strand
ACAGGAGCATCATTGTGGCGGATACGGAAAAGAACTGCTATCAGGTGACAGCGACTGGGAAAAAGGTATGCATCGGAAATGAGCGGAGCTGAAAAGACGCAGGAGTGTGCCGGATAGCCATTTGCATAGAATGAGGTATTGACGAAAAAACTCGATGTCTTTTTGGGGCACGGGCTACACGATGGTTATGGATGAATAGTATTCAAGAGCCGTAACTATCGTGTAGCCCGTGTTTTTGTAGGTACTTTTAGAGGACTTTCAGTCGCAGAGCTCGATGACTTCCAAATCTTCGAAATGGCCGTCATTGATAGAGAAACGGACAAGAGTACGTACTTTATGGAAACCATAATTTCCTGCAGCTCCGGGATTGATGTGAAGCATGCCGAGTGTCTTGTCGTGCATTACTTTCAGAATGTGCGAGTGGCCGCTGATGAAGAGCTTGGGTGGATGCATTAGCAGGGTGGAGAATATGGAGCGGTCGTATCTGCCAGGATATCCTCCTATGTGTTTCATCACTATCTCTGCTTTTTCAACAGTGAAGCGTAGCGTCTGTGGATAGCGTTGGCGGATGTCTTGGCCGTCGATATTCCCATATACAGCGCGTAGGGGGCGGAAGGCTGCCAGCCGCTCGGCTATTTCCAAGGAACCGATGTCTCCTGCATGCCAGATCTCATCGCAGCTTTCGAAGTATTTCAGGTATTTTTCGTCCCAAAATGCATGTGTATCTGATAATAAACCGATTCTTTTCATCTTTTTTTTGGCTTTGTGCTGCAAATGTACTACTTTTGACGAAAAATTAGTGCACAAAGGAGCTTTAAATCTTGAAAAATGATGTCAGAAGGAAGAAATATGTTGGGACAGTTCCGTTATTTCAATCGCGATATGAGCTGGTTATCGTTCAATTACCGGGTACTGCTTGAGGCTGCCGATGATTCGCTCCCGTTGTATGAACGCATTAATTTTATAGCTATTTTCACATCTAATCTGGAGGAGTTCTATAAAGTGCGTGTGGCGGAGCACCGTGCCGTAGCTTCCGGCCTGAAGAAGGTGGAAGGCACTACGCGTGAAGAGGCCTCACTGCTGCTTGAACAGCTTGCTTCTGAGACCAATCGCCAATTGGCTGAACGGACACGCATATTTGAACAAATGATTGTGCCCGAACTCAGACGGGCAGGTATCATCTTTCATCAAGACCCATCGGAGGTGGAAGAGGCACACCTGCCATTCTTGCATCGCTATTTCTCTGATGAGATTTTCCCTTATTTGCAGCCTGTACCGGTGAGGAAAGAACTGGTACATACTTTCTTGAGAGCAGATCGCCTCTATATGGCTGTTCGTTTGCGTAGGAACGGACGATATGATTATTATCTGCTCAAACTGCCTTACAGCAAGGTGCCGCGTTTTGTAGAATTGCCTCGTATGAACGGGTATGACTACATTATGTATATGGAGGATATTATCCAAATGTATGTGTCGCTGATGTTTCCCGGATATGAGTGGGACAGTGGCTATTGCTTCAAGATTTCGCGTGATGCCGACATCTTTGTTGACGACATAGGCACGACAGAACTTCTTGCCCAGCTTAAGGCAAAAGTGAAGTGCCGTAAGAACGGGGCCATCAGCCGCTTCCTTTATGACAGGCATATGCCGGATGATTTTCTGGCTTATCTGATGGATGCTTTTTCTATTGATGCTGGTGAACTGATGGTGGGGGATCGCCATCTCAATCTGGAGGACTTACGCTATTTGCCTTGCCCTAATGAACGGTTGAGGCAAGAAGAAGAACGTCCGGTGACGATGACATTCAAACCGTTGGAGGAGATGAAGGAGTCTGTTTTCCGTTATGTGGCCAAACGCGACCTGATGCTTTTCTATCCCTATCATTCATTCGGCCATTTTATACATTTCCTTTACGAAGCGGTGCACGACCCGTTGTGTACGGAGATTATGATAACCCAGTATCGTGTGGCAGAAAACTCAGCTGTGATAAATACGTTGATTGCAGCTGCACAGAATGGTAAACGAGTGACTGTCTTTGTGGAACTAAAAGCGCGGTTTGATGAAGAAAATAATCTGGAAACGGCCAATTTGATGCGTGCTGCAGGCATTGATATAATTTATAGTATCAAGGGGTTGAAGGTGCATGCCAAAGTTGCGCTTGTGCTCCGTAAAGGCCGTAGAGGAGGAGTGGGACGAAGTTTTGCTTATGTCAGTACGGGCAATTTTAATGAGAAGACAGCACGGCAATATGCAGATATCGGCTTCTTCACTTGCCGGAAGGGGATTGTGGAGGACTTGAAACGGCTCTTTTCGGTGTTGAGGCAAGAGGCAAAGGATATTGAATTCAAGCACTTGCTGGTGGCCAAGTATAATTTGGTGGACAGCCTTAAACGGTTGATTGCGCATGAAATACTGCTTGCCAAGCAAGGGAAGGGAGGACATATAATACTTAAGATGAATGCCTTGCAAGACCCTCTGATGATAGATGAACTTTATAAAGCGAGTATGGCCGGAGTGCAAGTGGACCTTATTGTGCGGGGTATCTGTTGCCTGATTCCTGGAGAAGAGTTCAGCCGTAATATTCGTGTGACCCGCATTGTTGACAGTTTCCTTGAGCATGCTCGTGTGTGGTTTTTCGCCAATGATGGAAAACCTAAGCTTTTTTTAGGGTCTCCTGATTGGATGCGACGCAATCTTTACAAGCGCATAGAGGCTGTTGCTCCTATTGTTGATGAAACTCTCAAACGGCAACTGACTGATATGCTACACATACAATTGACGGACAATTGTAAGGCGTGTCGGGTGGATGGACAGTTGCAGAATATCTTCCAAGCTGTACCGGAAGAAAAGTCCATTCGCTCACAATATGCATTCTATGATTATTTGCAGCGAAATAACAAATAGTTTTCAGCCTATATTTCTTGTAATTAATTGAATAATAGGTAGTTGAATATCGTATCGTTTATGTAAAGCCAGCTTGATGCTTATTGTATATTGTACAGAGTTTTGATATGTCTATTTTATTTTAAATGTATGAAGTACAATAAGCATTCGTTGAAATCCTTTGTTGAAGCTTGATGCAACATTTAGGACATATAAAACTGATAAAAAACGTCTCAAAATATTTTCAATAAACATGAGGAATGCCTACCTTTGCATTGTCAGAGCGTTGGAGAACCGCTTTTTCGGGTACGAGGCGGACATTACGATTCTGAGTGTTTTTTGAAATTAATAAGATTCTGTTTTTAAAGTTTTGATGGTAATTTTGTGGCTGTCCATTCTTCGGGGGGAAGAGTGGACAGTATTTTATTGTGCCTTTGTTTGGTTGAGGACAAAAAATGGTGTACCTTTGCATTTGTATTAATGTGTGACTTAAATTAAAAAAGAAAGGAGAAAAGACAATGACTATATATCCCAAACTTATTTTGGATGCTTTGTCAACGGTGCGTTATCCCGGTTCAGGAAAAAACATTGTAGAGGCCGGTATGGTAGAAGATAACATCCGCATTGATGGTAACAAGGTTTCCTTTTCGTTGATATTCGATAAGCCTACCGATCCTTTTATGAAATCGGTTGTCAAAGCATCGGAGACTGCCATACTCACCTATGTAGGGCGTGAAGTGGATATAGTGGGAAACATTTCAGTAAAGACAATCCAACAGCCTCGTCCGGAAGCTGGGAAAATGTTGCCACAAGTGAGAAATGTGATAGCCGTTTCTTCCGGAAAAGGTGGGGTAGGTAAGAGTACAGTGGCTGCCAATTTGGCTGTAGCGCTTGCTAAGGCCGGTTATAAAGTGGGATTGCTTGATGCCGATATATTCGGTCCAAGTATGCCCAAGATGTTCCAGGTAGAGGATGCCCGTCCCTATGCTGAGACTATTGACGGGCGCGATTTGATAATCCCTGTGGAGAAGTACGGACTGAAGTTGCTCTCTATTGGTTTCTTTGTTGATCCGGAACAGGCGACCCTGTGGCGTGGAGGTATGGCCAGCAACGCTCTGAAGCAGCTTATCGCTGATGCCAATTGGGGAGAGTTGGATTATTTTCTCATCGATTTGCCTCCTGGAACCAGTGACATCCATCTGACCATTGTGCAGAATCTGGCTATTACAGGTGCTGTTGTGGTGAGTACGCCCCAACAGGTGGCTTTGGCTGATGCCCGCAAGGGAATCAATATGTTCACCAATGACAAAGTGAATGTGCCTATTCTCGGACTGGTGGAGAATATGGCTTGGTTTACTCCGGCTGAACTTCCGGAAAACAAGTATTATATCTTTGGCTGTGAGGGCGCCAAGCGTTTGGCTGAGGAGATGAATGTCCCGTTGTTGGGGCAGATACCTTTGGTACAGAGTATCTGTGAGGGGGGAGATAACGGCCTGCCTGTGGCATTGGACGAGCACAGTATCACTGGGCGTGCCTTTATCCAACTGGCAGCCAATGTGGTGGAGCAGACTGCTTTGCGTAATGCCAATCTGGCTCCTACGCAAATCGTGGAGGTGAAGAAAGATTGACCTTACCCCCCCTTACACTTGCTGCATATCGCATAGTTTTTTGTAATATCCGTTGAGTTCGAGGAGCTGTTCGTGGCTTCCTCGCTCAACGATGCGTCCTTCATGGAGTACACAAATCTCATCGGCATTGCGTATGGTGCTTAGCCGGTGGGCAATAGCGATGGTGGTGCGGCTCTTCATCAGACGTTCTAAAGCCTCTTGTACCAAGCGTTCCGATTCGGTGTCGAGTGCAGAGGTTGCTTCATCAAGGATTAAGATAGGAGGATTTTTGAGGATGGCACGGGCTATGCTGATACGTTGGCGTTGTCCGCCGGATAGTTTGCCTCCACGGTCACCAATCAGTGTGTCATATCCTTGCTCACTGGCCATGATGAAGTCGTGTGCATTGGCTATTTTGGCTGCCTCGATGACTTGTTCCATGGTGGCATCTTTCACGCCAAAAGTGATGTTGTTGTAAAATGTGTCATTGAAGAGGATGGCCTCCTGATTTACATTTCCCATGATGCCGCGCAGGCCGTGCAGGGTAGCTTCTCTGACATCAATGCCGTCAATCGTCACAACTCCTTCCTGCACATCGTAAAAGCGAGGAAGCAAATCTACTAAAGTCGATTTCCCAGATCCCGACTGTCCTACAAGAGCTACAGTTTTTCCCTTCTCTATTTTGAGGTTGATGTTGCGAAGTACCCACTTATTATCGTAGCGGAACGATACGTTGTGATATTCGATACATTCCTCCATTGTTTTTATCTCTTGCGGGTTTGCAGGTTCTGTAAGATTGTTTTCTGCCATCAGAATCTTGTCCACACGCTCCATTGAAGCGAGTCCCTTAGGTACGTTGTAGCTTGCTTTGGAGAAATCTTTCAGCGGGTTGACCAAACTATAAAGAATCACCAGGTAGTAGATGAACGAAGGTGCATCGATGGAGCTGTCTCCGCTGAGGATAAGTGTGCCACCGAACCAGAGTACGATGACTATCAGTATCGTTCCCAAGAATTCCGACATCGGGTGGGCCAGTTGTTGGCGTGTATTTACACGGTTGACGGTCGAACGGTAAGCATTGTTGGCGGCAATGAACCGGCGGTCCATTTTCTCTTCAGCATTGAAAGCTTTGATTACTCTCAGTCCTCCTAAGGTTTCCTCCAACTGGCTCATCAGGTCGGCCAATTGGCCTTGTGCGATGAGTGATTTCCGTTTGAGCTGTTTTCCTACGAATCCCATGAACCATCCCATCAGTGGCAGTACGGCCAAAGTGAAGAGGGTCAGCTGCCAACTGATCATCAGCAGTGTCGAGAAATAGGCGATGATGAGTATGGGATTCTTGAAAAGCATATCAAGTGAAGCCATGATGGAGTTCTCTATTTCCTGCACATCACCACTCATGCGGGCAATGATGTCGCCTTTGCGTTCTTCGCTGAAGAATGAGAGTGGCAGGTTGACAATTTTATGATAAAGCTTGATGCGGATATCTCTGACTATACCGGTTCGGATGGGGATGATGGTAGCCGATGAGAGGAAATAGGCTCCTGTCTTGAGCATTGTCATTACGGCCAGGAATATACCCAACACCAGTAGGGTAAGGCTGGCTCCTTGTGAAGCGATCATTTCCGATACGTAGTAGTAGAAATTGTTGATGGCCAAATCTTTCAGTCCTATATCTGGTGTATCCCATGGTATGAACGAATACACCTTGTCGTCCATCTTGAAAAGAATCTGCAAGATAGGCACAATGAACATAAAGGAGAAGATGTTGAGGATTGCCGACAGCAGATTGAACACTACAGTCAGCACCAAATATTTTTTGTAGGGTGGCACAAATCGGGCCAATATGCGGAAGAACTCTTTCATTTCGCGGTGTGTCTTTAGTCAGTGTGAATGATTCCACAAAAAGTGATTTCGTTTGCAAAGATACACATTTGTTGTTTACAAACCGCATTTTTGTTCATCTTTTGTTTTGTGTGGGCGGACTTTTGTTTGTTTCATCACAGACATCGGATTAAAGTTTCTGAATTTACAAATTGTCAAACTGTATATTCCACCCGCAGAAATCGCGTATTTCTGGCTGAAAAAGAGATTGTTCGGAATTACGCGATTCTTGAGGCACTATTGTGGTGTATGTAGTTGATAATCTGATGAATGTGGAATGATTGCGCTGAAAAACAGAAGATTTCACATACTAATACTCACCTGAAAAGGAATAAATGAGGATGGGTGAAGGTGAGAAAAGCATCGTTTTCTTAGTCCGATGGCTATCCGTCGGGAGGAGAATGGCTATCGGACTCCGGGCGGATAGCCATTCATGTATCACTCGGATGGCTATTTGCCGGCGGACAAATAGCCATTTGCCAGCGGACGAATCGAGATTCACTCCTCTTTTTATCCCTTTTCCACCACGTAGATGATGCGATTTACATGAATATGAACAGGCGAATTTGGCCTTGTTTTTGCATATAAATGCAGAAAAGTAGCGTTATATTGTATAGCAGGCTGGGTTTTATTCAAAAAAAAGGACGAGGCAAATTGACAAAATGTAATCGTATTCCACTTTTAAAGGTACAACTTGTCTGATAAACAGCTATGCGCTAAAAATGATTTTCAGATCATGAAGCAGGAGGATGAGAAAAACGTGCTGTTGAAAAACAATAAGTTAGAGAAAAGATGGAAAAATACCCCTAAAAATTCTTGAAAAAAACTTTTAGGGGAAAATATCGGGTTAAAAGTGTGCTTCGTTCACCACTTGTCCGTCGAAGAGGTTGATGATGCGGTCGGCATATCCAGCATCGTGGCGCGAGTGAGTCACCATCACTACGGTACAACCTTCTTTGTGAAGCTGGGTGAGCAGGGACATTACTTCCTTGCCGTTTTTCGAGTCGAGGTTACCTGTCGGTTCGTCGGCAAGGATAAGTTTGGGGGATGTCACTACGGCACGGGCTATAGCCACACGTTGCTGTTGTCCGCCGGAGAGTTGTTTGGGAAAATGTTTTGCCCGGTGTGATATGTTCATACGCTCCAGCACTTCTTCAATACGTTTTTTTCGTTCGGCTTTGGGTATCCCCATATAGATTAGAGGCAGTTCGATATTTTCATATACATTTAGTTCCTCTATGAGGTTGAAACTTTGGAAAACGAAGCCGATGACTCCTTTGCGCAACTCGGTACGGCGGCCTTCATTGAACTCTTCCACATTGGTGCCCAGCAATTCATACGTACCGTTTGTGGGGGTGTCCAGCAAGCCCAAGATATTCAACAAGGTAGATTTTCCACAACCTGAAGGTCCCATGATGGCAACGAATTCGCCCTCTTTGACCTCTAAACTAACGTTGTGCAGCGCCCAGGTTTCCACTTCTTCTGTTTTGAATACTTTCTGTAGGTTTTCAGTTCTAATCATAATACTAATAGTTGAAGTTTTTAATTCAGTTAATTTCAAGTCCCCTCTTTGCGGGAGGGGGTGAGGGATACTTGTTTATCCTTTGCTTATCTCCTCCGCCGGATGGGCCGTCGCTGTCTTCCATACGCGCCAGCCGATGCAGAGGGTGATTACTTTATTTCTCAATGTCTCTTTATTCCCTGTTGGGTCTTGACGTGTGTAAACAAAGCCGTCCCGTAGCAGAGACTTTCGGCTTACGGGACGGGAAACTTCTATTGTAGTTGGCCGCTTCCTTAATATAGGAAGCCCATTGTCCACAGAGGTAACTTGTGGCCGTATGGGGTTTCAATATCGTCGGCTAAGATGTAAGATGAAGGGACATCGGCTATTTGGGCAAAAGTTTTCTTTTCTCCTCCCACCTCAATCGTATAGTGGTCATCAATCTTGAAGTCGCCGACACTCTTACCATATTCTACCGTGTGTTGGTAGGAGAGCTGGTTGACAACAAACACTTCGCGGGCTGTACCAATTTGCACCTGTGAGTTTGCCAAGGCATAAAGCAGGTTGCTGTTCTCCAAGAAAATCTTGTCAGGTTTTTGCATCTTCTTGACAGAATGGATGTCGGCATACAGTAGGTGCATAAGTTTGGCATTCTCCAAGTGATTCAGATACTCAATCACCGTGTTTCTGTGTACTCCGATGACCGTTGCCATTTTGGTGATATCCACTTCAAATGGTACAGAGGTGGAAATAACCTCAATCAGTGCTTTCAGTTTACGGATGTTGGCCGTGTTTACTCCACACAGTTGGGGAAGCTCTGCTTCTATTATCAGGTTGACTACTTGCTCGATGCTTGTATAGTAATCTGTCTGATTCTTCAAGTAGAACGGGTAGTAACCATATCTCAGATACTCTTTGAACAAGGGAATCGGCTTGCACGCTCCATTCACACGGGCACACAATTCTTGTGGCTGTACCAATACCTCTTCCAAAGAGAAAATCGGTATCTCTATTCCTTTATAGAACTGTAGGAACTCCCTAAAAGACAATCCTTGTAAGTTGTATGGAATGCACCGACGTGAGAGGTCTGCATCTCCTTTCAACAGATTCAGAAGTGAGGACGCACTTATTACCACCCGCAAGTCGGGATAGAAATCATATATTTCTTTAATCTCCCGGCTCCAATTGGGGTACTTGTGTACTTCATCCAGAAACAGATGCTTTCCTCCGTTTTTGTAGAACTTGTCAGTCAAATCCAGCAGATTATGATTGCTGAAATAGACGGCATCCAACGAACAATAAAGCACTTCGCGGCTATATTGGGGATAATTCAACTTGATGTATTGCAACATCAGTGTAGTCTTTCCCACTCCCCTTGCTCCTTTGATGGCAATGAGTTGGGCATCCCAGTTGATTTGTTCCATCAATTTGCGTACGATGTTGGTTGAAGTCAATGCCAACAGTCTGTCTTGCTTTGCAAATAGTGTTTCCATACAGTTCTTTCTGCTTGTTTTACGCTGCAAAGATACACATTCGCTGTTTGCAAACAGCACTTTTCTCTACTTTTTGCTGTTTGCGGACAGCATTTTTATGCTTTATTTGCTGTTTGCGGACAGCAAATAGGGGAGAATACCCTTTTCTGAAGGTTATTCTTAGAAGTTTCTCGTTTACACACAATGTCAAAGAACGCTATTCTTAGTCCCCTCCCTCATAGGAAGTGTAGATTTACTATTTGGTTATTTACGATTTACTATTTATTTACGATTGGGATATTTGGCTATTTTAGTGCCGCATGGCCACTAGTTACTAGTAGCTAATCACTAGTAGCTGTTCTCACCCCTTACTAATCTCATCCGCCGGATGGGCATGGGCCGTCTTCCACACGCGCCAGCCGATGCAGAGGGTGACGAGTAGGGCAGTGGCAAGGAAGATGCTGA
>CAZTPB010000070.1:0-10452 GCA_964614555.1 uncultured Bacteroides sp. | reverse complement strand
AGACATTAAGGTGGATGGCAAAACCATCATTGCAGCGGGTAGCCTTGCACAAGGTTTGCCCGGAAACTCTTTTGTGACCGTACGAATGTATATGACATTTTTCAACGTAAGAGCATTGATACCGAATTGCTTCTGCGCATCAGTAAGATATTGGATTATAATTTCTTCCAACATTATACAGATAAAATGAGAAGAAATCAATAACGATTCTCCCTTCCTATAAGCAGAACTTTGTATCTTTTTGATAGAAACTTTATTTCCTGAGGAATAAAAAATATTGCAAGTATTCACATACCTATTCAAAAGCGGTGAAAAAAGATTCACTTCTCCCTTCTTCCGAAGTTTAGTCCGACATAGACGTTTATCATCCCGAAGTTATCAGTCAGAGAGAAGTTTTTTTGATAATATTGGTAGATATGGGTCACGGCTGAAGCTCCGGCAAAAAAGCGATTGTTGTTATAGACAATGCCAGCACGAGTGATGAAGTCAACGTTGATATTACGGTGATTGCGATTGTAGTCAGGACTTTGTGCCTTCATGGTAGAGGTTTTGTAAGCCAGTGCAGGCGTGAGGGCTACAGCCAGCAGCCAATTATCAACAAACACCCAATTGAAGGCATATCCGAAGTTGATGTTAAAGTCGGTGTATTTGATGTGGGTGAACTTCAACTCCTCACTCAGATTGTCGCGAATGGGTTGGGGAAGCAGGCTATGGTCGAAACTGAAATCGTGTTTCGACCATGAAATACCTGCCACAAGAGTGCCCCGGCTGATCTTCTGCACGGTAGTCTGACTGTAAGCTGCGGGATAGGAGAAATGCTTGTTGTTGAACACATAATAGATGTTCAGCCCCGTAGCTTTCACTTTCAGTCCGCTATAGTCCATGCCTGAAAAATTGTGTTCACTGCCGTTGACATAGAATCCTTCGGTTTCACGTATCTTAAAGTCGTTTCCGGTTCTTCGGTAAAAGAAGTCGCATCCGAGCTTACATCCGTAAAGATTGACGTAATACTCCGTCTTCTTGTTAGAACCTTCACGTTTGGAAAACAGTTCGTCGGTGTTGGCAGAGAGGCCGATAAAGAGCGAATGCCATCCGAAATAGACTCCAAGACGATAACTGTGGTTGGGGGACAGTTTCAGGCGTTGAGGATGCTCACCATGACTACGGATAGAGTAGTTTTCAAACGAAGCACTCTGCTGCAGCATCAGGGTGTAATAGAATTCAGGAGGACGGATATAAGAGGTATCGTAGTCGTAATAGTCAAGATAACCGACAAGCAGGTCGCGCGCCTTGACAAATATGTTCCTCTTCTTCTTGGGCTGCACAGGCACAGTATCGCAGATATCATCAGTCTGTGACATCGGTTCCTGTACTGTCTGAGCCTTCACCATCAGTCCGACAAACAGCATCAACAAGAGGAGGCACATACGTCTCATAGTCTCTCCGTTCCGTAATTTTCAGAATTTTCCCAAAATTTTGTCCATCACCCAATTGGTAGGAGTTGCACTGAGGTTATCACAGGTACATATCCCTTGTTGTTGCAGATGTTCCACCACAGATTGGATGAGTGGCAATTGTACGTATTGGGGATTGGGGATGACAAATTCCTCATAGCCTCTTTCGGTATGCAGCCCTATGGGTTCGAAAGTGAAGACAGAAAAGCTGAGCATACCTTGATCACCAATGACCTCTATACGGTCTTCTTTGGCCGACTCGTGAGCAACAAAGCACCACGAACCGGAACCTGGCAGTCCGCTTTCAAACTTGAAGCAGGCACTGAGTGTGTCTTCCGCCTCATAGAGTCCGCCCCGATTGCTGGTGTATCCTTGAGCCTCCAGAATGATGCCGAACATATCTTGCAGCAAATCGAGCTGGTGAGGTGCCAAGTCGTAGAAATATCCTCCTCCGGCAATGACAGGTTGCACACGCCAAGGCAGATTGGTGCTGTTATAATCGAGTGCACGCGGCGGTTGTGCAAAGCGGATATGCACATTGATGACATTGCCGATTTCTCCATTGCGCAACAGTTCTTTCACCTTTTGGAAATAGGGCAGATAGCGGCGGTAGTATGCTACAAAACAAGGCACACCAGTCTGTTCGCTGATGCGGTTGATGCGTGTGCAGTCTTCGTAGCTGGCAGCCATAGGCTTCTCTATATAGACAGGCTTTCCTGCACGCATGGCCATAATGGCAAAGGTGGCATGTGATGAGGGTGGAGTAGCGATATAGACTGCATTCACATCGGGATCATCCACCAACTCCTGTGCATCTGTGTACCATCGGGCAATGCCGTGACGTCGGGCATACGATTTGGCCTTCTCCGGGTCGCGGCTCATGACTGCCGTCACACACGAGCCGTTGACTTGGGCAAAAGCCGGCCCGCTCTTCTTTTCAGTGGCTTCGCCACATCCGATAAACCCCCATTTGATTGTTTCCATAAATCTATCGCTTTTTTCGTTTCTCTAATACTCACTTCCATTATTATCCCGATAACTGAACCCCTTTCGCCGTAACCAATGGTTGAGACTATCGAGCAAGACGGGAGACTGAGAGCTGACAGCCCATGAATAGAACTGTGTGAAGCTGAAAGCCAGCCGGGTATCCAGCTGCGGATAGCGGTGAATGTGTGCCTTCACCACGTGCTCTTCGCAGATGGCATAGCAACGGTCGCCATGCGCAACGAGAGCCATCAGTTGTTCAGCACCATAGCGAGGAATCTCTTCGATGAAGATGCTGTCTCCTATCTCTTCGATGAAGTGGTGAATACGTTGCTTCACGGGAGAGTGTTCCGGGATACATACAGTCTTTCCGGCCAATTGCAATTGGTTTTCCAGATAAAGGCAGAGGCTGTCGTTCTCCTCTTTACGCCGTTGCACGATAATTTGTCGGCCTATGGCTACAGGAACAGTGTAAGCAAGCAGACTGTCTGCATCATTCACCAGCAAGCGGTTTCCGACTATAAGGTCGCAATGTCCTCCAAGCAACAGGCTGTCTTGAGCCGGCAGACTCATTTCCGGAATCACCTCAAGCTTCAGTCCATGTTCCTCGGCAAACTGTCTGATGAGCCGGTAGTGAAAACCTTCAATGCTACCATCAGCACTTACATAATAAGAATTTCTTCCATACTCTGCAGTTACCCGCAAGACACCTTCATCAAGGATGTCATCCATGTCGCGGGGTATAGCGGATGCTGCTTGTTCCTTAGGCAACATCAAGGCCGACACCAAGGCTATGAGGCAGCCGATAACGAGGTATTTTCGATAGCGTTCGGACATAAGGAGAGGATGATTCTGGCATTAGTCGAAAAAGTTCCATGAAAGTCCCACCTGGAAAGTACGCGGATTGATAGGGTAGTGTGGTGCCAGGAAATAGCTGGCTCCTCCGCTACCCTGATTGACGTGATACATCATCACATAGAAGCGGGTACGTTTGAGATGGGCGTTCAGATAGAGATTGACAAACGGGTATCCGCCGATTTCTACCGGAGCTTCAGGGTTTTGCTGGACAAACTGCCCCAATGCCGGAGCATAGTCCGAAGCCAGATATTTGCTGAAATACCTCAAATCGGCCCCCAATTGCATACGCAACACTTTAGCCAACCGGAACGTGATGTAAAAATTGTGATAAAGCGACAGTTCCGGTAAAGGGACAACCTCTTCGTTGCTACTTTTCTGATAAGTCACTTCGTTGTCGAGGTGGAATATGCCGAGCTTGAAGTCCTGCTTGAGGGTGGCACTGAACACCTGTATGTTGTCGCTACACTGGGCCACACTGATGTTGTTGGCAAAGGCCGTCTCTCCGCTCGTTGTGTTATAAGCTTGACTTGTGTTGGCAAAATAAGTATAATTCTTGATGTTTTCCACTCCGGCTTCAATGCGTGTGCGGGTTTTGTCGATAGTCAGGCCTCCTTGGATACGTGTGCGGAATTCCTTGCTGAGGTCATCATCGTCCCACCAATAATGCTCGGAGTGGAAGTGACGGTAATAGAATGCAGGACGCTTGTTCTTTACATAGGCATGTACATCCAGCCTCACCGTGTCGGTGAAGAGGCGGAAATTGAGGTCGCCACGCCCTTCAATGCTGAATTGTCCCAAGTCGTCACCGGCAATGGAAGTTTCTCCTGTCACATTGTAGTGCAGAGTATGTCCCATGGTACGTGCCAATTGCCCTCCCACACTGATGTTGTGTTCATTGTATCGGCTTCTCACTTCTCCTCCTTTCAAGGTATCGGGAAGAGTGAAGCGACGGAACTCATGGGTGACGAATGCCGTCAGTCCGGCTTGTGCCCACTTATTGAATCCCTCTTTCAGCGACATGGCCAATGTGTTCCTCACCGAAAGGAATTTCGTCTGGTCAATGGAGTCGTAAGGCATATAGTTGTTCAGATAGTATCCTTCCGGCTCCTGATAAGTGATATAACTGTGCTCATTGGTATTCACTTCAGCAGTGTGTATGAAACTCGTCACCGGAACGAACTCCTCCGTTGCTGTAGTGTCGGTTGTATCTGTCGGTGCGCGATAGAATCCCACATTGTATCGGTGAGTCAGGAAAAAGTTCCAGTTTTCATTCCGATTCCATGTACTACTCATCATTGTGGGGATGTCTTCGGGGTCATAGGTGCGCTCTCCTTCAGCCATCTCCAGCGGATCAGTAATATAGCGGTCGTCGGTAATACCTCCGTTTTCTGTCGATTTCATGTGATATTTGCTTGCCAGGAAATAGAGCTGGTATCGTTCGCCTCTGTAGTAAGAATAGAGGCTTGCATTGAAGAAGGCATTCGATTGGCTGTTGTATTGTCCGCGTCCGTAGAGATAATCCAGCAGGAAACCGATTCCGATGTGCTTGTTGGCATTGGTGGCAAAGTATGCCTTGATGTGGTCGTCGCCCGTCAACTTGTCGCCGGCACTATAATAGGTAAGGTTGGTGAAGGGCGATTTCGTATCGGTGAATCTGAACTGGTCCGGACGGATATAGAAGAGTCCGTACGGGTCGGTAAAGAACTGCTGGCTGCTCTCCCTCCGATGGAAGAAGATACGCGACTGGCGTGGCGAACCGAAGTTGCCCAAGTGGTTATACTCTCCGTTGATGCCATCGTTCAGATGCTGGTTCTGAAACTGATGCCACATGGTATCTACCTCCGTAGGGCGCACCTCTCCGAGCAAACTCTCTACGGTCCATTGGTTCAAATCCACGGGCACATCGGTCACTTCCGTCTGTGTGGTGTCGCCACGCAGCCTGTTGCGTTCCTCCTCAGTCATGTTGTTGCCCAAGTCGTCTCCTATTCCTGCCAGATTATTGGCATTTCTGCTCAGGCGTTGCTGGCCGTGCAGGGAGGCTACAGAAGCTATCAGGAGTATATAAAATATCAGTTTCTTCATCTTGGTTGCAAATATAGGTAAAAAAAACGATTTACATCAAGTGGCACATCCTCAATTTTTCTGCATAATTGTCATTTGGGAGCTTTGATGTAGAGCACAACAGCGATACAGGCATAGAGCAGATTGGGTATCCACACCGCCACAATGGGTGGCATGTTGCCGTTGATGGCAAAGGTGGACGATACCGTCTGAAAGAGGATATACGATGCACTCAATCCCAATCCCAATCCCAGATTGAGTCCCATTCCTCCCTTAGTCTTTTTAGAAGAGAGGGTCAGTCCGATGGTTGTAAGGATAAAGGCTGCAAAAGCCATGGCTATACGTTTGTGGTATTCTATCTCAAACTCCTTGATATTGGCAAATCCGCGTGCCTTTTGTTTGGCTATATAGGCTGTCAGTTCGGGACTGGTCATCGTCTCTTGCTGATTCTTCATGATGAGGAAGTCTGCCGGTTCCATCGGAATGATGGTGTCCATGCGCGAACCGCTGGTTATCACTTCATGTTTTCCCGAAAGGTCGCGTATCATGTAGTCCTTCAGTTTCCATTTGTATTGGCTCCCGTTTATCGTGTCGTAGGTGATAGAGCGTGCTGTGAGGTGCGACATCATCTTCTTGTCCTCGAACTTGTCGAGCGAGAAGCGGTATCCCGTCTTGTTGAAGTCCTCATAGCGTTCAATATAGGCTATCACGCCGGGTTGCACCTCCATCTGCACATTGCGCACATAATCGACCTTCTTTTTCTTGATGTATTTGTCCGAAAATTCCAGTCGCTCCAAACTGCCTTTGGGAATGACGTATGAACTGAGTCCGTAGGAGAGCAGAGCGATGATGGCTGCTGAAAACATATAGGGCCTCATCAGCCGTTTGAGGCTCATGCCGCAGGAGAACATAGCGATAATCTCCGAGTTCTCAGTCAGTTTGGAGGTAAAGAAGATGACGGCAATGAAGACAAATAACGCACTGAACAAATTGGCAAAATAGGGAATGAAATTGAGGTAATATTCCATGATGATGGCCTTCAGCGGTGCATTGTGCTCCACAAAGTCATCTATCTTCTCGTTGATGTCGAACACGACGGCAATACTCAATATCAGGGCAATAGAGAAGAAGTAAGTACCCAAGAACTTCTTGATGATATACCAGTCGAGTCGTGTCAGGAGTTTCAGTTTCATTATCGTTCTTATACCATTATTATATATTAATATATGCACCTCACAATCTCGTGGCCACCCGCTTCATCATCATGGGTTTCCATGTGGAGAAGTCTCCGGCGATGATGTGGCGGCGTGCTTCGCCCACAAGCCAAAGATAAAAGGCAAGATTGTGCACCGAGGCAATCTGCATGGCCAACAACTCTTGCGCGTGGAAGAGATGTCGCAGGTAAGCTTTGGTGTAGAGCGTATCCACCACTGAGGCACCATCGGCTTCGATGGGGGAGAAGTCGGTCTCCCACTTTTTGTTCTTCATGTTGATGATGCCGTCCTTGGTGAAAAGCATACCGTTTCGCCCGTTGCGGGTAGGCATCACGCAATCGAACATATCCACTCCGCGCTCGATGCCCTCCAAAAGGTTCATGGGTGTGCCCACTCCCATCAGGTAGCGCGGCTTGTCGGTGGGGAGGATTTCGTTCACCACCTCAATCATCTCGTACATTTTCTCGGTCGGTTCACCTACGGCAAGTCCTCCGATGGCATTTCCTTCAGCACCTTTGGAGGCGATGAATTCGGCCGAACGTTTACGTAAATCGGGATAGACGCATCCCTGCACGATGGGGAAGAGCGACTGGTGGTAGCCATACTTCGGCTCTGTTTCATTGAATCGCGTGAGGCATCGGTCGAGCCATCGGTGGGTGCGCTCCATAGATTGACGGGCATAGTCGTAGTCAGCCGTGCCCGGTGTACATTCGTCGAAGGCCATCATGATGTCTGCTCCGATGGTGCGTTCGATATCCATCACCCGTTCGGGAGTGAAGAGATGCTTCGACCCGTCGATGTGTGAGCGGAATTCCACTCCCTCCTCTTTCATTTTGCGGATACCCGAGAGGGAGAATACCTGAAAACCACCGCTATCGGTCAACATCGGGCGGTCGAATCCGTTGAACTTGTGGAGTCCTCCGGCTTTCTCCAATACGTCGAGTCCCGGACGCAGGTAGAGGTGATAGGTGTTACCGAGGATAATCTGTGCCTTGATGTCCTCCTTCAGTTCGGTGAGGTGCACACCTTTTACGCTACCCAGCGTGCCCACGGGCATGAATATGGGGGTCTCTATCTGTCCGTGATCAGTGGTGATGAGACCCGCTCGTGCATTGCTTTTAGGGTCGGTATGTTGAAGTTCAAATTTCATGTTGTTTCCTTGTGTATATTGCCCGAACATTTTTTCTTCCCTGCCTGAAAAATATTTTTTCCTCGTCGGGGAGAAAAAATGTCCGTGTCTTGACAATTATTTCTTTTCTTCCTCGATCTTGAAGTCTATCGGGTTGTCCACTCTCTCTTGAAGGAGGGCGATGTCGAGCACATCCTTCACATTATCGACGTAGTGGAAGGTGAGTCCCTTGAGGTAAATGTCGGGTATCTCCTCAATGTTTTTGCGGTTCTCCTTGCAGAGGATGATTTCCTTGATGCCGGCGCGCTTGGCGGCCAGTATCTTCTCCTTGATTCCACCTACGGGAAGCACTTTCCCGCGCAAGGTAATCTCGCCTGTCATGGCCAAATTGGCCTTCACCTTGCGCTGGGTGAGGGCCGAAGCCAGCGAAGTGGCCATGGTGATACCGGCCGAGGGGCCGTCTTTGGGGATGGCGCCTTCGGGCACGTGGATGTGAATGTTCCAATTGTCGAAAATGGCATTGTCGATGCCCAACAGGTGGGTGTGTGCCTTCAGGTATTCGAGAGCCAGCATGGCCGACTCCTTCATCACATCGCCCAGGTTACCCGTCAGGGTCAGTTTGCCCCCCTTGCCTTTGCTGAGACTTGTCTCCACGAAGAGGATTTCGCCTCCTACGGCCGTCCATGCCAAGCCTGTCACCACACCGGCATACTCGTTGCCTTGATAGATGTCGCGGCTATATTCGGGCACACCCAACAGCTCGCGCACGTCGGCCGGCTTGATGTCGTGGTAAACAGTGTAGCCCTTGGTGGCGTAGTCCTTGGCAATGCGTCGCATCAGTTTGCCCACCTTCTTGCTCAATTCGCGCACACCGCTTTCGCGGGTATAGTTCTCGATGAGGTATTCGATGGCCGCTTTGTTCAGTTTCACCTCGCCTTTCTTCAAACCCACATTTTCCATCTCCTTAGGGATAAGGTGTCGGCGGGCTATCTCAATCTTCTCTTCGGTGATATATCCGCTCACCTCTATCAGCTCCATACGGTCGAGCAGGGGCGAGGGGATGGAAGCCAAGTTGTTGGCCGTGGCGATGAACATCACCTTCGAAAGGTCGTAATCCACCTCGAGGTAATTGTCGTGGAAGGCTTTGTTCTGCTCAGGGTCAAGCACTTCGAGCAGTGCAGACGAGGGGTCGCCTTGATGGGTCATTTGGGCAATCTTGTCAATCTCGTCGAGAATGAAGACAGGGTTCGACGAACCGGCTTTGCTAATGCTTTTGACGATACGTCCGGGCATAGCTCCGATGTATGTGCGTCGATGTCCGCGGATTTCTGATTCATCGTGCAAGCCTCCGAGCGAGATGCGCACATATTTGCGTTTCAATGCATCGGCTATGCTCTTTCCGAGGGATGTTTTACCCACCCCCGGAGGACCATAGAGACAAAGGATGGGCGATTTCAGGTCGCCTCTCATTTTCAATACGGCCAAATATTCGAGGATGCGCTCCTTCACCTTTTCGAGGCCGTAGTGGTCGCGGTTGAGGGTCTTCTCGGCATTGGTCAGATTGAGATTGTCCGTCGTACACTCTTTCCAAGGAAGCGAAAGTAAAGTCTCCAAATAGCTGAGTTGCACGTTATAGTCAGGCGACTGGGGGTTGATGCGCTCCAGTTTGCCCAACTCTTTGTCAAAGGCAGCACGCACTTCGGAAGTCCAGTCTTTCTTGTCGGCCTTCTTGTGCAGTTCCTCCATATCGTGGTTCTCGTGTCCGCCTCCCAGCTCGTTCTGTATGTTCTTCATCTGCTGTTGCAGGAAGTATTCGCGCTGCTGCTGGTCGATGTCCTCGCGTGTACGCATCTGTATGTTGGCCTTCAGCTTGGCCAGCTGCATTTCCCGGTTGAGGATGGAGAGCAACTCATACGAACGGTCGAGCAACGACCGTTTTTCCAACAGTTTCATCTTGTCTTCCACGGCAGCCACCAAATTGGTGGCCATGAAATTGATGAGGAACATCCGGTTGCTGATGTTCTTGATGGCAAACACGGACTGCACCGGATAGTCGGCACTCTTGAGGAATTTGATGGACAACTCCTTGCAACTGTCCACCAGCACATCAAACTCATGGTTGTTGTGGTCGGGTATCTCCTCATCGAGTTGTTCTACTGTACCCGTCATATAGGGCGATGTAGCAGTGATACTTATCAGTCTCAAGCGCGACATACCCTGCAGGATGACCGTAGTGCTTCCGTCAGGCATTTCCAACAAGCGGATGACTTTGGCTCCCGTACCTATTTTATAGAGATCCTGCATATCCGGCATCTCCGTATCCGATATAATCTGGGTGAATGTAGCGATATTCTGTTTCTTCCTAAAAGCCTGCTTCACCAGTTTTAGCGACGACTTCCTACCTATTGTCACAGGAAGCACTACTCCGGGAAACAGCACCATATTACGCATGGGCAGAATAGGCAGGTGACTGTCGATAGGCTCATCGAATATCTGTTTTTCATTTCCGTCGAAATCTGCTATCAGAGAGAACGAACTGTCGGTCTCCACCACCTCTTCCATATCTTCTTCCACTTCGCTGAATATACTTCTCTTCATTCTTGTTCTTGCTTATAATATATTTATTATATGTGTATATGCGCAAAAAGATACCTCCTTTCTTCAGGAGACAGCGTTTGCGGGCGCAAAGTTAATCATTCCTCTCCAAATAGCAGGTCTCTTTGGATTGAAAATATATTAAATCGACTCACTT
>CAZTPB010000069.1:0-10636 GCA_964614555.1 uncultured Bacteroides sp. | reverse complement strand
CGATGACATCTTCGACCGTACGGAGGAGTGCGACTATCTGTTGTTCATGCTGGACGGTATATTGGTGCCGTTCTTTTGGGAAGAATACCGCTTCAAGAACGACTCGGTAGCACTGGTCAAGTTTGAAGGGATAGACACGGCAGAACAGGCACGCCGTTATACGGGGGCAGAAGTGTGGTATCCGGTCAAGTATGCTCAAGAGAGCGACGAACTCTCGTGGAGCTATTTTGTCGGATTCCGTTTGGAAGACCTCCATCACGGCGACTTGGGCGAAATAGAGGAGGTGGACGAATCGACGGTGAACACCCTGTTTGTCGTCAGACGGCCGGATGGCAGCGAACTTCTGGTGCCGGCCCAAGAGGTGTTCATCACCGATATGGATCACGAGCAGCGCATCATCTGCATGGATTTGCCGGAAGGGATGGTGTGAGTAAATGAAACACGAATGACTAAGAAATTTGATTATATGAAGAAAACGATGACATTGGCTTTGTTGCTGGCAGCGGTATGCAGCCAGGCACAGGAGTTCAGTTTTGACCTGACCGGAAGCAGGAAGACACCAGAAGGTGTGGTGGCGATAACGGAGAAAACCATTTATTGCGACAGTCTGGGATACGGTTATGATTTGCAGCCGGCTCCGACGAAAGGGAGCAAGGCTCCTTATTTCTTCTCGGTGAAGGTGCCCGACGGTAACTATCAGGTGACGGTGACGCTCGGCAGCAAGAAGCAGGCCGGTAACACCACGGTGCGGGCAGAGTCGCGTCGTCTCTTTATTGAAAACCTGCCGACCAAGAAGGGAGAATTGAAGGAATACACTTTTACGGTGAATAAGCGTAACCCCGTCATTGATGAGAAGGAGCGCGTGCGCATCAAACCGCGCGAACGCTCAAAGCTCAATTGGGACGACAAGCTGACGTTGGAGTTCAATGGTGAAGCACCGGTCTGCTCCAGAATCGTCATCAGGCGGGTAGAGAGTGTGCCGACCGTATTCCTGTGCGGCAACTCCACCGTGGTGGATCAGGACAACGAGCCATGGGCAAGCTGGGGACAGATGATTCCCCGTTTCTTCACGGAGCAGGTCTGTTTTGCCAACTATGCCGAATCCGGTGAGTCGAGCAACACGTTCATTGCAGCCGGACGCCTGAAGAAAGCGCTTTCGCAGATGAAGCCGGGCGACTACATCTTCATGGAGTTCGGGCACAACGACGAGAAACAGAAAAAGCCCGGATGTGGCGCATGGGGACATTTTATCTATAATCTGAAGATTTACATCGACGAGGCCCGTGCCCGTGGGGCGCATCCTGTGCTGGTCACCCCCACACAACGCCGTAATTTCAAGAATGGCAAACTGGTGGATACTCACGGGGAGTTTCCGGCAGCTGTGAAGTTCTTGGCTGAAAAGGAGAATGTGCCTTTGATAGACCTGCAGCAGATGACGACGGTGCTCTATGAGACTTTGGGTGTAGAGAACTCCAAGCGTGCCCTGGTGCACTATCCGGCAGGTACATGGCCGGGGCAGACGAAGCCTTTTGCCGACAACACCCACTTCAATCCTTATGGCGCCTACCAGATAGCCAAATGTGTCATCGAGGGAATGAAACGTGCGGGGATACCTTTGGTGGAGTATCTGCGCGAGGATTATCCGGGATATGACCCGGCAGCTCCCGATGCTTTGGACACTTTCCATTGGGACAACAGCCCTTTTACAGAGATAGAAAAACCCGACGGCAACTGATACCATAGTATGGCGGAAGAAAAGAAAAAGCTGTTGGGATTGACGTTGGACGAACTTCGTGAAGTGGTCAGTCAGTTGGGAATGCCTCGTTTTGCCGCCGGGCAGATAGCTTCGTGGCTCTACCGGAAGCGTGTGCGTTCCATTGACGGGATGACCAACCTCTCTTTGAAGCATCGCGAAGCCTTGAAAGCCCGTTATGAAACCGGTGTGTCGGAGCCTGTTGAGGCCATGCGCTCGGTGGATGGTACGGTGAAATACCTTTTTCAGGCAGGAGAAGCCGGAGCCGTGGAGGCTGTTTATATACCTGCTGAAGATGGCAGCCGGGCCACGTTGTGCGTCTCGTCGCAGGTGGGATGCAAAATGGATTGCCTCTTCTGCATGACCGGCAAGCAGGGATTTTCGGCCAACCTGACAGCGGCACAGATATTGAACCAGATAGTCGCTATACCGGAGAGTGAGACCTTGACCAATATCGTGATGATGGGGATGGGCGAACCGTTTGACAACATAGACCAAGTGTTGAAGGCATTGGAAATCATGACGGCAGATTACGGTTTCGCTTGGAGCCCTAAGCGGATAACGGTCTCTACGGTGGGGGTGCGCCGTGGCTTGCAGCGTTTCCTGGATGAGAGCGAATGCCATCTGGCCGTCAGCCTGCACAATCCTTTCCCCCTTCAGCGGCGTGAACTGATGCCGGCCGAAAAGGGATTTTCCATTACCGGACTTGTAGAGATGCTGCACCGTTACGACTTTACCGGCCAGCGCAGACTCTCCTTTGAGTACATTGTCTTTAAGGGGAAAAACGACTCACTTGCTCATGCCAAGGAGCTGGTGCGCCTGTTGAAGGGATTGGAGTGCCGCATCAATCTGATACGCTTTCATGCCATTCCCAATGTGCCTTTGGAGGGGACGGGGATGGAGGAGATGACCGCTTTCCGCGACTATCTGACGCAGCACGGTATATTCACCACCATCCGTGCCTCGCGCGGGGAGGATATTTTTGCAGCCTGCGGAATGCTTTCTACTGTCAGAAAGGAGAAAACAGAAAAAACTATTTAATTCGAATATGCATATGAAGAAAAACGTTGTTAATCTATGCCTGTTAGTGACCTTGTTGTTGTCAACAGCTTGTAGCCGTAATGGCAAATCCCTGCTTGCACCATCTTCGAGCGGCCGGCCGTATGAGATGCTGGTGATAATCGACGATTCTCTTTGGGAACGTCCGGCGGGGCGGGCACTTTACGATGCTTTGGATTCCGATGTGCCGGGTCTCCCCCAGTCGGAGCGCTCATTCCGTTTTTCACAGATTAACGAGAAGGAATACAGCCGTGCGTTCTCGGTATTCCGCAACATTGTCAGGACTGACATCCGTCCCATCTATTCACAGACCAAGTTTAAGTTTGCGCGTGATGTGAATGCCTCTCCGCAGGTGGTTATGACCATTCAGTCGCCTGATGAGGAGGCTTTTGCTGAGTATGTGCGCAAGAACCGGCAGACGATTGTCGATTTCTTTACGAGGATAGAGATGAACAATCAGGCCAAGGCTTTGGGGAACGATCACAGTTTGTTGGTAGAGCAATTGGTGCAGAAACAGTTTGACTGCAAAATCTATGTGCCGGAGGAATTGGCAAATTATAAGAAGGGAAAGGATTTCCTGTGGGTAACGACCAACCGGGACCTTGACGATTTGAACCTGGTCATTTACACCTATCCGTTTACGGACAAGAATACCTTTACTACAGAGTACTTTGTCCAGAAGCGCGATTCCTTTATGAAAGCTAACCTGCCCGGACCGAACGACGGGTCATATATGGCTACGGACACTTCATACATTGTGTCGAAGGACATTGCTGTCCGTGGCAAGTATGCTCAGGAGGTGAAGGGGCTTTGGGCCATGAACGGAGCCGTCATGGGCGGGCCGTATGTGGCTCATGTGCGTGTCGATGAGGACAATAATCGGGTGATTGTTGCCGAGGTGTTTGTCTATTCTCCGGGCAAAAAGAAACGCGACATTATCCGCCGGATGGAGGCGGCTCTCTATACATTGGAACTGCCCAGCGACATCAAGGCCAATGTGCAGCTCGAAGAGGTGCTGATAGACGGTGTGGAAGAGGAACCTAAAAAAGAGAATACAGAAAATGGAAAATAGGAAAATAAGGGTGGGTATAACCCACGGCGATGTGAATGGAGTAGGGTATGAGGTGATTCTGAAAGCCTTTGAAGACCCCACCATGTTAGAGTTGTGTACACCGGTAGTCTATGGCTCGCCCAAAGTGGCAGCCTACCACCGCAAAGCGATTGATTCGCCTACCAACTTCAGCATTATAAATTCTGCGACGGAAGTGCAGGATGGCCGTTTGAATATCGTCAGCTGTGTAGATGATGAAATCAAAGTGGAGTTGGGAAAACCCAGTCAGGAAGGGGGCAAAGCCGCACTTGACGCACTGGAAAAGGCATTGGAGGAGTATCGTGGCGGACTGGTGGACGTGCTGGTGACGGCTCCTATCAACAAACTGATGATACAGGCCGACAATTTCCATTTCCCGGGACATACAGAATACATTCAGGAACGCGTCGGCGAGGGCGAAAAGGCATTGATGATACTGATGTGCAACGACCTTCGGGTAGCATTGGTTACCGGGCACGTTCCGGTGCGCGACATTGTCGCGACAATAACCAAAGAACTGATACAGGAAAAATTGCTCATCTTTGAGAAATCCTTGCAGCGCGACTTCTGCATCCGCAAGCCCCGGATTGCAGTGCTGGCTCTGAATCCCCATGCCGGCGACAACGGGCTGATCGGACAGGAGGAGCAGGAGGTCATTATACCTGCAATTACAGAGTTGAAGAACAAGGGAATGTTCTGTTATGGCCCCTATCCGGCCGATGGCTTCTTCGGTTCGGGGCAATTTGCAAAGTTCGATGGCATCCTGGCAATGTATCACGACCAAGGGCTGGCTCCGTTCAAGGCTTTGGCTATGGAAGAAGGGGTCAATTTTACCGCCGGTTTGCCCATCGTACGCACTTCGCCGGCCCATGGCACAGCTTACGACATTGTCGGCAAGGGCATAGCGTCGGCACTCTCTTTCCGTCAGGCCATCTATACAGCCATCGATGTGTTCCGCAACCGTCAGTCGGACAAAGAACTTCATGCGGCCGGCCCTTTGCGTAAGCAGTATTACGAAAAGCGCGACGACAGCGACAAGTTGAAATTGGACAGTGTGGATTGATCTCTCTATATATAATAAGGTATAAGAAACATGAAGTTTGCTATCATATCGGCGGGAGAGGGGTCGCGGTTGGCACAAGAAGGAGTGGCCAGACCCAAACCGTTGGTAGAGTTGGACGGGGTGGCCATGATAGAGCGTCTGATACGTCTCTTCATCCGGCAAGGAGCAGAGGAGGTGGTGGTCATTATCAACAATGAAGTGGTCGAAACCCGCGAATTTCTGACTGCTTTACAAGCGGAATTGCCGATAAGGCTGGTGGTGAAGACGACCCCCAGTTCGATGCACAGTTTCCATGAAATCAGTTCGCTGCTGGATGGCGGCAAATTCTGTCTGACGACGGTTGATACGATCTTCCGGGAGGATGAGTTTGCCCGCTTCATTGCCGATTTCCGTGCTTCAGAGGCCGATGGCCTGATGGCGGTCACCGGTTTCATTGACGACGAAAAGCCGCTCTACATTGCGGCGGACGGGGATATGCGGATTACAGGATTTTACGATGTGCCTGCCGAAGGTTGCAATTATATCTCCGGAGGAATCTATTGTCTGACCCCTCCGGCCTTGGAGACCCTCCGTCGCTGTATGGATAGCGGAATGTCGCGGATGCGCAATTTCCAGCGCCAGTTGGTGGCTGACGGGTTGCGGCTGCAAGCCTGGCCTTTCCACAAGATTATCGATGTGGACCACGCCGGCGACATCGCCAAGGCCGAAGAATTTTTGAGAGGTGAGAGATAAAAGGATGAGGGAGAAGCAGGAAATCATGAAGGTCATAGGAGTCAGCCGTGGGATACAATATTCGCCCAATCATGTGGGCAATGATGCGGCCATCTTCCATAAGGTGATGGACGAACTGTCTGCTGCAGGGTGTACCGTGGAGTGCTATTCCGAGCAGGAGTTTTGGGACGTGCCGATGCCCGATAGCCCCGTCGTGGTGGTGGACATGGCCCGCGATGTCCGCACCTTGGACAAACTCCACCGGTGGGAGAGGGCTGGCATACCGGTTGTCAACTCTCCCCGGGGGATAGAGAATTGTGTGCGTCGTCCCATGACCGAGCGCTTGTTGCAGCACGGAGTGCCTCATCCTGTGAGTTGGATGCTGCCTGTAGAGGGAGCGGACATCAGCAGCCTCACCTTCCCCTGTTGGGTGAAGCGTGGCGATTCTCACGCCCTGGTGAAGGAGGATGTCAGCTATGCCGAAACGGCAGAGCAGGTCGGGGCAATCCTGGCAGACTTCCGGCAGCGCGGCATCCCTTCGGCAGTAGTCAACGAACATCTGCAAGGCGACCTTGTCAAATTCTATGGTGTGCAGGGCTCCCCCTTCTTTCATTGGTTCTATCCGTCGCCCTGTTCGCACAGCAAGTTTGGCTTGGAGGCCGTCAACGGTGTGGCGAAAGGCCATCCGTTCGACACCAACATCCTCAAACTGTATGCCGATGAGGCCGCCCGTGTGTTGGATGTACCGGTATATGGGGGGGATGCGGTGGTGATGGCCGACGGCAGAATCAAGCTGATAGATTTTAATGATTGGCCCAGTTTTGCACCCTGTCGGGAAGAAGCTGGTGTAGCCATAGCCCGCTACGTGTTGGAGCGTATGCGGATGCAGGACATCGAAACGTATAAAAAATAAACTATGACAGACCGTACGACACAAGAAAAGACTGGTGGAGGAATCGCCTCTACCTACAAATCCCAAGATACCGAAGAGCGTTTCGACATCCTGTTCAACCGTCCGTTCGGATATGCGTGGGCGCTGTTTTTCAAAAGACTGCATGTCCATCCCAATGTGGTGACAGTGCTCTCCATCCTGTTGGGAGCAGCTGCAGGATATTTCTTCTATTTCCAGGATTGGCGGATGAATCTCGTGGGTGTTTTCCTGCTCGTGTGGGCCAACCACTATGACAGTGCTGACGGACAGTTGGCACGCATGACCGGGCAGAAGACCATTTGGGGACGTATCCTCGACGGTTTCGCCGGCGATGTCTGGTTTTTCTCCATCTATTTTTTCATCTGTTTGCGGCTCACTCCGGCATGGGGCATCTGGATATGGTTGCTTTGTGCCTTCGCCGGGTTCGTCTGCCACGGCAAGCAGTGTGCATTGGCGGACTATTACCGCAACATCCATCTCTATTTTCTCAAAGGGAAAGAGGGTAGCGAACTGGACAATTCCCGCCAGCAGCGCCATCTTTTCCGCAACCGTCCCTGGAAAGGTAACCTTTGGTACAAACTCTTTCTTTATTTCTACGGCAACTACACCGCGTCGCAAGAGCAGATGACTCCCCGCTTCCAACGCTTTTTTGAAGTCTTGTCGGAGAAATACCCCAATGGTCTGATGCCACAGGGGCTGCGTGATAAGTTCCGTGCAGGCAGTCTGCCTTTGATGACCTATGCCAACATCCTCACCTTCAATACCCGTGCCGTTGTGCTCTACGTGTCGGTGCTGGCCGGCCAGCCGTGGGTTTATCCGGTATTTGAGGTGACGGTGATGAATATCCTCTTCTTCTATATGCGTGGGCGTCACGAGCGCTTGTGCCGGCGGTTGACCCGCGAATTGTGCGAAATCGTCAAATGAGTGGGGTGCGATGAAAAAGAATTGGCGAAACTTCTTCCTGTGGTTCGGCATTGCAGCCATAGTGCTGATGCTCTGCACCTTTGATATGGACTATTCCGACCTGTGGGCCAATCTGCTTCGTGCCGGACGCTGGTTTCCGGCCATCGTCGGCCTGTGGGTGTTCATCTACCTGCTCAATGCCTTGTCGTGGTACTTCATTATCCGCGACGGCAAAGACTGCCCTGTCTCTTTCTGGCGGGTCTATAAGCTCACCATCTCCGGATTCGCCCTCAACTATGCCACTCCCATGGGGCTGATGGGGGGCGAGCCTTACCGCATCATGGAGCTGACCCCGGTGCTGGGAGCCAGCCGTGCCACTTCGTGCGTCATCCTTTATGCCATGATGCACATCTTCACCCACATCAATTTCTGGTTTTTCTCCATCTTCCTCTACATCGCCCTCTACACCGTCAGTTGGGAGATGGGAGTGTTGCTCACCGTCATCGGCCTCTTTTGTCTGCTGGCCATCTACTTCTTCATGAAGGGCTACAAGAACGGTATGGCCATGCGCACCCTGAAGCTGCTTTGCCACGTGCCGTTCGTCAAGCGGTGGGCCATAGGCTTTGTCGGTCGTCAGCGCGAGACGCTGGAGCGCATCGATGCCCAGATAGCCTGTCTGCACAGTCAGCGCAAGCGTACTTTCTACCTCTCTTTTTTGGTGGAGTTCCTGTCGCGCATTGTCGGCTGTCTGGAGGTCTGGTTTATCCTGAACATCCTGACGGACGATGTCAGTTTCCCTGCTTGCATCCTCATCATGGCCTTCTCTTCCTTGTTCAGCAACCTCTTCTTTTTCTCCCCGATGCAGTTGGGAGCACGCGAAGGCGGACTGGCTTTGGCAGTGGGTGGCCTCTCTATCCCCAGTGCTTTTGGGGTATATACCGGCCTGCTCACCCGTGTGCGTGAGCTGATATGGATTGTCATCGGAGTAGCCTTGATGAAAGTGAAAGAGAAATGACTCACAATTCATAATTATAATTCACAATTCATATTCATGTTAAAGGGTATCATATTCGATTACGGAGGCACTCTCGACACCAACGGCATCCATTGGGCCGAAGTGCTTTGGGAGCAATATCAGGCATTGGCACTGCCGGTGGCGAAAGCAGATTTCCGCAACGCTTATGTACACGGCGAGCGCACCATGGCCCGCCAGCCGTTGGTACAGCCTGACGATGATTTCCGTCAGGTGTTGCTCGTCAAGAGTCGCTTGCAGCTGGCTTGGCTGGTCGGCGAAGGGTTGCTCGATGCACGGTGCTATCCGGTGGAGCAGTATGCCGGCAGGCTTGCTGATAGGGGGTATGCCTATGCTTCCCGGATGGTCAAAAAGGCTTTGGATATAGCCGAAAAGTTGAAAAAGAAATATAATTTAGTACTTGTTTCAAACTTTTATGGGAATATCCACGCTATCCTCAAAGATTTCGGTTTACTTTGTTTGTTCAATTCGGTAATAGAGTCTTCTGTAGTGGGGGTACGCAAGCCCGATCCGGCCATCTATCGTTTGGGAGTAGCGGCCATGGGCTGTCTTCCGGAAGAGATTGTAGTCGTCGGCGATTCCTATTCGAAAGATATGATACCGGCTCATACCGTCGGGTGCAAGACGGTGTGGCTGAAAGGCATCGGGTGGGGGAGTGAAAACGATGAAGCAGACATCACATTGCCCGATGCTGTGATTGGTGATTTGGCCGAATTGCCTGCTGCAATAGAGAAAATGGATATTTAATCGCTTATATAGTTAAAGACATTATTAAGATAAGGTATGAAAAATCAGAATGTGAAGCCTGCCGACGGTAAACTGGGAATCATGGTTGTCGGTCTGGGTGCTGTGACTTCAACTTTTATGACCGGTGTGCTGATGGCACGCAAAGGCTTGGCCAAGCCTGTAGGTTCAATGACTCAGTATGACAAAATCCGTGTAGGCAAGGGAGCCGACAAGAAGTATCTCCACTATGCCGACATTGTGCCGTTGACAAAACTCGACGACATCGTCTTCGGTGCATGGGACGTATATCCTGCCGACGCCTACCGTTCGGCCATGTATTGCGAGGTGCTCAAGGAGAAGGACATCGAGCCGGTGAAGGACGAGCTGGAGAAGATTGTGCCGATGAAGGCTGCTTTCGACAAGAACTTTGCCAAGCGTCTCGATGGGGACAACGTGAAGGAGTGCCGCACCCGTTGGGAGATGGTGGAGGCTTTGCGTGAAGACATCCGCCGCTTCAAGCAGGAGAACAATTGCGCCCGCATCGTGGTGGCTTGGGCTGCTTCCACTGAAATCTATGTGCCCGTCTATGAACCCGTGCACGGCTCGCTGGCCGCCCTCGAGCAGGCCATGAAGGAGAACGACACCGAACACATCGCCCCCTCGATGTGCTACGCCTACGCCGCCTTGGCCGAAGGGGCACCCTTCATCATGGGAGCGCCCAACACCACGGTCGATATTCCCGCCATGTGGGAACTGGCCGAGAAGACCCGTATGCCCATTGCCGGCAAGGACTTCAAGACGGGGCAGACACTCGTGAAGTCAGGTTTCGCCCCCATCATCGGCACCCGCTGCCTGGGATTGAACGGATGGTTCTCGACCAACATTCTCGGCAACCGCGACGGACTGGTGCTCGACGAGCCGGCCAACTTCCGCACCAAGGAGGTGAGCAAACTCTCTACGTTGGAGTCTATCCTCGTACCCGAAGAGCAGCCCGACCTCTATCCCAACTACTACCACAAGGTGCGCATCAACTACTATCCGCCCCGCAACGACGACAAGGAGGGATGGGACAACATCGACATCTTCGGTTGGATGGGTTATCCCATGCAGATCAAAATCAATTTCCTCTGCCGCGACTCCATCCTGGCTGCTCCGCTTCTGCTCGACCTCTGCCTGCTCTCAGACCTGGCAGCCCGTGCCGGACGCTACGGCATCCAGCGTTTCCTCAGCTTCTACCTCAAGTCGCCCATGCACGATTATCGTACGGACGAAGTGCCCGTCAACCACCTCTTCCAGCAGTACACCATGCTGAAGAACGCTATCCGCGAGATGGGCGGCTACGAGGCTGACGAAGAGATTGACTAAGA
>CAZTPB010000068.1:0-10696 GCA_964614555.1 uncultured Bacteroides sp. | reverse complement strand
AGACAATCAGATTACCATCTTCAGTCTCATCGGACGCAAAGACTTGATGGTGGGTCGATGTGAGGTAAACAAGCACTAACGCCACCAACGGAACTCGAACACCTTATAGAGATATTTGAAACAAATCAAGAATAAGTTGGTGTAAAGGCCATTCTGACGGCAAGCTTTGACATCTTCACGACTGATGAGTAGGCGGTTGGGGATGTTGCGGGTGCTGATGCCTCCCACACGCATGGTGACAAAATCAGTCTTCAGATACTTTGTTTTCAAATTATGTTTGTACAGCATACGTACCAACAATTCATAATCTGCAGCAATACGGAAATTCAAATCGTATAATCCATGACGAGTATAATACTCACGCCGCATATAGAAAGAGGGGTGTGCCGGCATGAATCCGAAACGGAACATACGAGGAGAGAAGATGGCTGATGAATAGTAGCGTACACAAGTTCTCAAATCCGGTTCGCGGACGAAGTGAACATCGCCATAGACAGCTGCCAAATCTTTGTCTGCTGCAAATTCCGCTGCCAATTCCGAAACCACATCATCTGAAGTAAAGAAATCATCTGAGTTCAATATACCCACCACATCACCTGTAGCCATCTGAATGCCCTTGTTCATGGCATCATAGATGCCTTTGTCTGGCTCTGAAATGAGCTTGGTTATGTGTTCTTTGTATGGTTCTATCTTATGCAATGTGTCATCTTTGCTGCCACCGTCTATGATGATATATTCGATATTGGGGTAAGTCTGCGACATGACACTACGAACAGTGTCAACAATGGTTGCTGCACTGTTGTAGGTTACCGTTATTATTGATACTTTTATATGAATTTGCATATTTCTAACAAGTTCTTTATGTTGTCTTTTAGCCTTGAATTTTAAAGGTATGGGACTTTAGGATGCGTTCCCAAAAGTCCTAATCTAAAAAACGTTTGCAAAGATAAACATATTATTTTAGAAATAGCCCATTTCTTTTTATCAAACTTAGTAAAAGATATATTCGATAAGATAAACGGAACCAAATGCTCTTGTGCAAGTTTGTATGACCATTTGATACATTCTTTCCATGACGTCGGTACAGAATCAGCTTGTCATCAATCACTTTAGAGGAATAATATGCCATCGCAACTACCGCCAGCCAGTTGTCATGGGTACAATAGATATGATTCTTCGGAAACGGCAATGCCCTATTCAAGATACACCTACGGAAACACATCTGGCAACCCAAGTATCCGAACTTGAATATATTTCCCCAAAATGATTTGTAAGGCCGACGCAGTTCAAAAAAAGATGGATATAGAGCCTTTTCTTCCGCATCCACAATCTCAGCATCTGTAATGACCATATCATACGTTTGCAGGTACTGCATACAAATCCGAACCTTATCAGGATGCCAAATGTCATCTTGGTCGCTTAAAAAGATATAATCTCCCGTTGCATGGCGCAACGCATTCTCAAAGTTAGGAGTATATCCGTGATCATCGGAATTGTGGTATATCTTGATGAGCGGTGAAGACATGCTTTGTATAATTTCCAAGGTATCATCAGTTGATCCATCGTCCGATATCACCACCTCATCCTCCGAGGAGAGCTGGGCGATGATA
Organism: uncultured Bacteroides sp.; assembly: GCA_964614555.1. Lineage (GTDB taxonomy): Bacteria > Bacteroidota > Bacteroidia > Bacteroidales > Bacteroidaceae > Phocaeicola_A. The sequence goes on along the minus strand of CAZTPB010000068.1, from coordinate 9,086 downwards.
GACTCCAACTGTCTTTGGATATAACTGGCTCCATTGTACGTTGCTATACAGACTGATATCATACTACGACTGATAGACTTTGTTACGCACTTCCGATAAACTATCGACTGAATAATTCTCGTCAAAGACTTTGCCTGCCTCTACGGCCAACCGCTTCCTCAAGACCTCGTCGTTCATCAAACGGACGATTGCCTTGGCAAAATCTGCTTCTGTGTCAGCTATCAGGCACGATTCTTCGTCCTCGAACTTCAAGCCTTCCACCCCAACAGATGTCGTAATGAATGGTACTCCCAACGCTGAGGCTTCAAGAATCTTCATTCTCATTCCGCTTCCGGACAATAACGGGATTATCATAATGGAACCACACATCACATCCGACAACCGTTCCACAAAACCATGCAATCTTATCTCACACTTCTCATCATTTCTCATGTATTCTGCCGGCCAACCTTTTCCTACAATATCCAAGGTAAGCCTGCTGATTGCGCTCCATTCAACCTTCGGAAGCACGTCGCGCATAAACCAATCCATGCCTTCCTGATTTGGAGCATGCCCATATCCGCCAAGAAATACCACATTCCCATTCCATCCGGAATATGGTCTTCTTTCCGAATCAACGGCAGCAGGAGAAACGTATATGGGAACATTCACGCCATCATGTTCCATTACCTCCTTATCGTTCTGGGTCAGTGCAACTACTCTGTCAAACTTATTCAAACAGGCCAGTTCCATGCGCCTTACATCATCCTGCAACTTACACTCCGAATCGGTCAACGTAAAGTTCTGGAGCATTCGTTCATTGCGGACATATCGGATTTCATGATGGACAAAGACTTTGAGAACATTCGCAGGCAAATCATCCACTAAAGGCAGGAAGGGATAGAACTCTACCTGAACCACATCCGCTCCAGCTTGGGATATTGACTCCTTTACAAAATTCCGGAATCTTGCATTCAACGAATATCCATACGGCTTCAATATCCTCTCCACTTTGAAACGCTCGCAGTTCGCTCTGAACTTAAGGTCGAACGCACGCTTCATCTTGCTGCAAAAGAAAGACAAGTCCATGAGCTGCATAGCGTAGCGATAAGGTCTGAAAGTCACTTCGGGCCACAATTCCTGTAGCTTGCCCATCGCCGAGATACTATTTTGCCCATTTTCAGGAAAGACAAATGTAATATGATGCTTCGTACGCAACTTGTCTATAAGGTTGAATTGCGCCTGTGCACCTCCTGAATTCAACGGATATGGCAACAGAATGGATACGATAACGATATTCATCAACTTCTCCTATTTGGGTAAACAGTATTCGCTATTACATCTAACGTCAAATCCATTGATTTAGTATATAGACACTGCATTTCTTCAGAAAAGGATGCGCATCGCGTTCGGTCGAAATCCAACAGTTTCTTTACTACTGTTGTTTGCGACGGATAGTCCTCTTTGGAATGGTAAGAATACATATAATCGGTAAGTCCCGCCCGCTCCAATATCAAATATGTTTTGCTTGAAGACAATACGTGTCTGCCCAGAATCCTATCCGTAAGACTTTTGTATGTGCCATACTCATCGAAACAGAAGAACGGGACATTATTATGCAGAGCCACTACTATCGGATGCATCCTCTCTCCTACATAGCCACGAGAATATTTTATCAATGCGAACCAATCCAGCGGATTCAGAGGCTGCATGACCTTTTTATCCACCCCAAAATCCCTCAATCCTTCTGGCATGGGGAAGGCAACCGGGGTGAGACCGTTTTGCTGCATTTCGGTCGCAAGACCGGAGATATAATCATCTTTCATATAATGCTTGCTGAAACTTAGCAAGACATAATTTTCCGGCAAATTGTATTTGTCAAGTATATCCTGCTTGCTCGGAAAGGGGAAATAGACATTGGCATTGAAAGAGAATACAGGGTCCGGTGTGATGGTAATGCCCTCTTCATCCAATACATATTCCACCATCTTTTTGGTCCATTCATCCCTGACAGTGATGTGCGAATATGCTCCAAGCCCCTCCTTCATCATCTTCTTTTCATTGGCATCAATCAGCTGATAGGGAGAATTCTGAGAAGATACGGAGAAGGCGCATATTGGCACTTTTTTATCCAGCAACGCCACAAAATGGCAAAAAAATGGATTCCCGATCATCTCATCCCAAACAGGGACAATCCCTCTCACTTTTCTATAAATCCTCCGTACAAGGTTGTTCCTCACTTTTATGGGAGTGTATTTGAACAGCGCATCACTGCCTGCGATGATTCCATCCAGATGCAATCGGTCAATCTCTGCACACAACTCACTTTCTGTCCGACAGAGCTGGGACAATGGAAACATTTCATCGGTAAACGTGTCATGACAGTCCGACTGGACTTGAGGTATCCGTTGCTGATACATGGCAGACAAATGTTCCGGATACCAATGCAGTACAACGGGTTCGTGCCCCATCTTTTTCAAGAAGCCTACGGTGGAGATGGCTTGCAACTGTGCTCCAAAATTAGGGACACAATGATATGTCAATACCCCTATTCTCATAATACCAATCAATATACATGAAGCCCTTCTTTCTCGGGCTTATAACCATATTTATACTTTTTCTTATCCCTATGTCCGATGACCTTTGCCGGTACTCCCCCTACAATTGCATAGGGAGGAACATCCTTTGTCACAACTGCTCCTGTAGCCACAACCGCTCCTTCACCAACCGTTATGCCGGGAAGAATCACTGAACGGCTACATATCCAAGCATAAGGACCAATTTTCACCGGAGCACCTTTACCTGCAAAGTCAACATCGTTATAGTCATGATTCAAACTCCAAATGACTGCATCATATGCTATGACTGCAGAATCGCCTATTTCAAGTCCCATTCTTCCATCCAACAGGACTCTTGGACCAATGGAAACGCCTGAACCTATATGAATATTTTTCGCTGCGCGAATATGAAAACCCGGATAGAATCTGACCGGCCCATCCATCTTCATGCCAATAAAAGACAAGTACCATTGCCTCACATGCTTACTCGGAAAATTTGATATAAACACATTTGTCACCCACATAAGGATGCCACTCAATATTGCTTTCATTATCGTTTCTTAATTCGTTTTTTTAAAGTTGATATACGTTGAAGGATAAAAGCCCTCTCCTCTTTATTCAGTCCTATTGTCCAATATACCACTGCACATGACACCACGCACACGACGGTTGTCAATAGAAAATTCAGCACCGTATCAGCAGGCAACATCATTGTAACTGCAACTGGGAGAACCGGACATAGCAATGTTATCGGAAGTGTTCGCACGATGGTCTCACGTACAAAATCCTTCATGGTTATAGGAACCAGTTTGGAAACTATACGCAACCTGACCAATAGGGCGACGGACGCTATAACAAAGGCCACCACAAAAGCAATCTCCGGCATCGGACAAATGGTCAGAAGCACATAAGACAGGGGGAGATTGAGCAATAATAATGCACCAATTGCCGATTGGTACAACTTGATTCTGCCAGAAGCTTGAGATGCGGTCATTAAAGTTCCGGACAAACAATCTATCAGAGAGGTTGCCAAGACCCAACGGACAAATGAGACGGTATATTCAGGGACAACAGGCAACCATAAATCCAACACATACGGTGTGTGTATAAACAAGGGCAATACGATGAAGAACAAAAGAAGGTATGAATATCTTGCACCTCTGTATATAAGGGCATTCATATATGTTTTGTCTTCCTGCGCATAGGCTTTTACTATAGGGGGATTCATCGCGGTCTGGAAACTCACCGTAAATTGGGTTACAGCAGTATTGACCTGATAAGCAAGTCCTCTTGCCGCATTGATAGCCGGACCAAAAACAATATTCAATAATATGTTGACTCCATAATTGCTGCAAACACTTGCAAACCCGCCAAAAAGATTCCAATTTGAATATTTGAAAAGTTCAAGAAATAAGGCTTTGTCAAACTTGAACCGATAATGACTTTCCGGATAATGCCGCCGACAATATACCACATACAACAGAAAGACAAATACCGAAACCAGAACAAGGAGACAAGGATAAAGTTTCAGGGCATCATATGCTATCAGACCAAGAGCAAAGACTGCTGCCAATTTAAGCAACATATCCACACTTGTAATGACAGCATACACATTCATATCCTCTCTTGACATGATGAAGGATATGTATGGAACGGAATTAATCATGAAAAAAAAGGAGAACATAGATGCATGAAAAACCACATTGGCAGTCTCCATGCGCTCTATAGGTATTTCCATATGGGTATTCAGGAACCACAGTCCGATGGTCTCTGCAAGCAGCAGGACAATGACAGAAATAAGGAAATGGACATTCACGCTTGCCGTAAAAACATCATTCAAACGTTGACTGTTGCGTCCCATCTCGTAAGACAAGTATCTTTGTGTACCTACCGCCATCGCCGTATTCAAGAACGAGAACATCAAAACAACGCCTCCAACCACGTTGTAGGTACCAAAATCTTGTACCCCCATGGCATCCAACAATGCGTGTGAGGTATACAAGTTGACCCCAATCAGGAACAACATACGCAAATACAAGAATATGGTATTCCGTGCCACTCTCTTATTTCTGTCATCTACAGCCATCATTATCACTCCTCATTGTCAACTATCCGTGTGTAGATATACAATCTCTCTTCGTAGGACTTGCTTCCGGTCAGCAAATTATCGTAATAAAACGTTTCATCAGTCGCAGTTCCCGCTATTTTTAATAAGCAATATATGACCAAATAACCGATATATAACTTCTTGTTGTTTGGTAATGCTATACATTTGAGAAGGTCTATCCAGAGAATCCAATAACAGAATGTGAACAAATTTGCCAGACGACCTCCAATCACTGCAAATTCGGCAAAGATAAAGAACATGATATAAAATATCAAGAAGGCATTGATATACATAATATTGTCTTTCCTAAGTTCTATTAACTTATCATAATAGCAATAAATCAAGACGCCAGACAACACACGCTCGATGTACCCTATTGATAATGTCAACTGTATATCTGCATATTTCCCTTCCGTATATGCTTCGACCAAATCGACATAAACTTCGCCCAAATTACTCGCTACAGCTATCAATATAGGAGTAACAAACTTTATCCCAAACAAAAAGATGATGTTTCCCACTACCAATAAAAGTAAGAACAGCCATTTCGGACAACGTTTATTAAGACAAAAATATAAGGGAAGATACAAGATAGACGACACATGAAAAGTCATGCCCAACAGATTCCACAAGAAAAATGGCAACGGCTTTCGTTCCCTGATATAGCCTAATGTATTCAAAAAGATAAGTATGCTGATAGAGTTTCGCAACAGATTCAACTCCATGATAAGACCTCCCATACATAGGAAAACTATCAATGCCAACGGGACGTTTGACACATTCTTGAATAGGAAGCGAAATAAAAGGTATGCATTGATCAATACCACGACAAATACCATAAAATGGTAACTGTCAAAGATACTTTTGCAGCACAGCATCAACAATACAAAACCCGGTTCGAACGAAGTCTCATCGAACGAATAAAAAAAGTCTCCAATGTTAGCCGAAGACAGTTGGTCAAATACTGGATAATAATTGGACCAATCTTGCCCGACAAAGCCTCGGAATCCAAAAAAGAAAATAAAAATAGCCACACATGCCACATTGATTTTCAACCTACCCGAATCGTCTGCCCGCCTATAATAGTCTGCCAGCAAGCCAAGGATAAGTATAAGTATCACATATGGAATGAAATACATCATGCAATCTTCTTGTTTTTTCTCTTCTTATAGAAGTCTCTCAAAAATAATACCCAAGCAGCATCCAATATACCGCCTAAAACCACGAATGCCAATACGATGAGAATTTTTGGTGTACTTGATGGACGCACCGGTATGCTTGCTGATTGTAAAACGGTGAAAGCCGGTGTCTGTTCCTGTACTTTTGCCTTTGCCATCTGCAATTGTTGGGCTGTTTCTGTATAAACGGACAGTTTCAACTGCATCTCGTTTTCCAGATTCTCAATGTATGCATTTACAGATTTCAGAATGATGTTTTGATTGGCGTCAGATGCTTGGGCATATTTTTTTTGGGCATCGATGTATTCTGATTTGGCCTGTTCGTAAAGATCTTCGATATATTCCAAATCATGGCGAGCCTTTTTGGTGCGATATAGAGTGATGTAGTCTTGCAGACGTTGCATCACCGTGTCGGCCATAAGTGCTGATACCTGTGGGTCAACGTCTGTGACACTCAGGGTAATGACACTTGTTTTTTTATCTACAATGGCAGAAATGTTAGAGCCTATCCATTTGATCATGTTAGTCTCTTTCTTTGTCAAGCGGAATGGATCCAATTTCTTTGCTCCTAACAAATTGTCTTCCTCGTTCTTTATCAGTTCGATTAACTTGGCCAACCCTACTTGCGGATAACTCCAGAAAGGAATCTTGTGACTTACTAACAGATGTTTGTAATATGGCAAACTGTTCACGGAATCCAGAGGTGTGACTGGTACATCAAATAGGGCTACTGCAAAATCCGTTGTTGCTAAAATGTCGGGATAAATCTCGGGGTAGATAGCGTCAGATGTCATAGAGGCTCCAAGTTTGATTCCAAACATGGCTCCCATAGAACTCAAGCTGCCTAATGAAGATGTGGCATCTGATGCTTCCGGTGCCATCAGAATGGTTGTCGTGTATTCACGTTGGGTATTTAATGCAACGATAACTCCGACAAGTCCGACTACGAAACATACCTTAAATAATAATTTCCATTCTTTTAAAACTTTGGAGATTGTCGCTATGATGTCTATCTCTCTGCTTTTTTTCTCTTCCATACCTATGCTTTTATTTTATCAGGTTTGCAATGGTGGCAATCATGGTGGCCAATGATGCGGTGGATGTTCCGATGCTCAGGATTTCGGGTAATGAGAGCCCTTTGCGGTCGGGTTTGCTGGGGACGATGATTTCGCAGCCGGGTTGGATCAAGTCTTTTCCTCCTCCTTTGGCACGGGCAATGGTTCCGTTCATATAGACGATGTATGCTTTGCTCTTCTTGGCATCAGCGGTATAACCTCCCGATTGTTCGATATAGTATTTCAACTTTTTGCCGTCAAGATAAGACACTGTGTTGGGATACATCACTTCACCATTAATCTTGACAGTGTTGACATATTGAGGTACTACGATACGGTCGTGTTCGCGTAGTATGATGTCGTTTTCGCTGCCGGGATGAGCCAATGCTTCTTCCAATGAGATGCCGACACTGTAAGTGGTGCCAAGGTCGAGCTTTTCGATGTCAATGGAGTCTTTGCCGCCTAACTTGGACATGCGAAGAGCTGTTTTCATGCGTATTTGTTCTTCTGGTGTCATCTGGCGTTCCAAACGTGCTCCCTTGATGTAGGCCTCATCGGTAAGACCACCGGCAGCCTCAATCAGTTCGCTTAACCGATAATTCTTCTTGTCCAATGCGTATGTGCCTGTGAAGAGTACCTCACCTTCAATTTTCACGTTTTGCTGTTCGTAGTATCCCGGAGAGCGGCGGACATAGATTTCGTCATACGGCTCGAGGACGAATCCTTGTTCACCGCTGATGACAAATCCGTCGCGTAAAGAGAAATTATAGGTGTAGGCTGTTTGCTTCTGACTCGTCGTGGCATTGGAGTCTTTGATACGGCGGGCTACATCGACACGTACGGTCGAGGCAGCCTCTTTCAGACCGCCGGCTTGTAGAATCAAGTCTTCCAATGTGGTGTTGGCTGCATAAACATAGGTGCCCGGGAAGGCTATCTCTCCGTGGATGCTGAGGGTGCGTTCTTCTTGGATGTCATTGATGCTTGGAATCATCAGCACATCTTCATTGTGCAGGGCAACGTCAGCAGATGTCCCATCGATGATACCGCGGACATCTACAGAAATTACTTCCAATGAAAGGTCGTTGCGCTTGCGGTGAAGGACTGCACGGTTGGTGAAGGCATCACCTGTAAGACCTTCTGCTGCTTCAATGAGTTGGCGCACAGTGGTGATACGTCCGTCCATCTGATACATACCCGGGCGATAGACTGCTCCTTTGAGTTCTACCATATTGGCAAAACGGGGGATGACGGAGTCGATGCTGAGAGAGTCGCCGTCCATCACGCGGAAAGAATGGAAATCAAACTCGTCAATGTTGAATATCTGATGTTTGCTGCCACTCCGACGGATAAGGCGTACACTCTTGGTGTAGGCGTCTCCGGTGAATCCGCCTGCATATTCAAGCAGGGTGCCTACACTTTCCTCACGCTTCATTTCATAGAACATGGGACGTTTGATTTTACCGGCGACATTGACCAGACAGTCGTAGGTACCTACGATGATGACATCGTCGTCCATCAGACGAATATCGTCTTTCATTTGGCCATTGAGTATGTAGTCGTAGATGTCAAGTGTGGCAATCAATTGATTCTGACGATACACCTTGATTGCACGTAGAGTTCCTATCTGATTGGTTCCTCCTGCCTGATAGAGAGCGTGAAAAACGCTGGCGAAAGAAGAGAGGGTATAGGTGCCGGGATATTCTACTTCACCCATGACATTTACCTGGATGGTACGTATCTGTCCTAAAGTCAGTTTGATTTGTGATGTGGGCCGGTCGCCGCTGACACCTGCATAGATTTTGCTCAATTCCTCCTGTAAATGGGCATTGGCTTCTTTTACAGTCATTCCTGTGAGATAGACAGGGCCGAGACCTTCTATCTGGATAGATCCGTCGGGTGAAATGGTTTCTTGTATGGTGTTTTGTGAGGCTCCCCAAATGTCAATGATGACTTCATCGCCTGCTCCTAAACGGTAGTTAGCCGGTGTGGCTATGTTCAAATTGGGCTCAAAAGAGAGTTCTTTGTTGCTGAATATATTTCGTCCGAATATTTTCTTTTCCTCTTCCTGATTGTACATATCCATATATAAAGAGGTACTGTCGGGCATAATGAAATCCAGACTTTGCAGCATTTGCTCTTCTTGTGTCAATTCGTCGGGCTTCTGCGTCTTTTTTCCTTCTTGCCCTTTGATCATATAGTCGCGCTTGGT
>CAZTPB010000067.1:0-10699 GCA_964614555.1 uncultured Bacteroides sp. | reverse complement strand
CTGACACGGACTTCTTTCCGACATATATGCGGCAAATCCCGAATGTGAGCTTTGGTCTGATACAATTAAACATGAACCAATATTCACTCACCCATCTTTTCCTTCAGAAAGCGCCCTGTATAGGAATCGGGACAGGCTGCGACCTCTTCGGGAGTGCCACAACAGACGAGCTGCCCGCCCCGGTCACCCCCCTCGGGACCAAGGTCTATGATATGGTCGGCACACTTGATGACATCCATGTTGTGCTCAATGATGACCACCGTATGTCCACGGCCAATGAGGGCATCAAACGACTCCATCAGCTTGCGGATATCGTGGAAATGCAATCCGGTGGTAGGTTCGTCGAAGACAAATATGGTAGGCGACGCTTTCTCAATGCTGAGGTAGTAGGCCAGCTTCACACGCTGGTTTTCACCACCGGAAAGGGTGGATGATGACTGTCCCAACTTGATGTAGCCCAATCCCACATCCTGTAGCGGCTGCATCCGACGGGCAATCTTTGTCTCTCCGTGAGCGGTGAAAAATTCGATGGCCTGATTTACTGTCATATCCAACACGTCGTAAATGTTCACTCCTTCGTATTTCACCTCCAGTATCTCTTTCTTGAAACGCTTGCCATGGCACGATTCGCACTCCAGCACCAAATCGGCCATGAACTGCATCTCCACCGTCACCGTACCCTCTCCCTTGCACTCTTCGCACCGTCCGCCTTCGGCATTGAAAGAAAAGTGTCCCGCACCATACCCCATCTGCTTCGAAAGCGTCTGTTCGGCAAAAAGACGACGTATATCGTCGTAAGCCTTGATGTAGGTAACGGGATTGCTGCGCGACGATTTACCGATGGGATTCTGATCGACAAACTCAATATTCTGCATCATCTGTATATCGCCCTCCAAGGAAAGATATTCGCCGGGGCGTTCGGTAGATTCGTCATAGGTACGCTTCAGAGCACGATAGAAAATGTCGCGCACCAACGTCGATTTGCCCGAACCGCTCACACCGGTGACAACCGTCATCACGTTGAGCGGGAAACGTACATCGATCCCCTTCAGATTGTTCTGTCTGGCTCCCTTTACCTCTATATAATTGTTCCACGGACGATGAGTGACGGGCAAAGGTATTCTCTCCTCCCCCAACAAGTATCTGACGGTGTAGCTTTCCGACCCGGACTGCAGGTCGTGCATATCGCCTGCATAAACCACTTCGCCCCCCAAACGTCCGGCATGAGGACCAATGTCGATGATATAGTCGGCGGCACGGATAATCTCCTCATCATGTTCAACCACCACCACAGTGTTTCCCAAAGCCTGCAATTGGCGGAGCACACGGATAAGGCGGTCGGTATCGCGGCTATGAAGGCCGATGCTCGGCTCGTCGAGTATATAGAGCGACCCCACCAGGCTGCTTCCCAACGAAGTGGCCAAATTGATGCGCTGGCTTTCACCACCGGAAAGAGTGTTGCTCAGACGGCTCAATGTAAGGTATCCGAGCCCCACATCCACCAAGAAACGGAGACGGTTGTTTATCTCCAAAAGAAGGCGTTTGGCCACCGCTGCATCGTGCTCATCAAGCTGCAATTGCAGGAAGAACTGCTGCAAGTCGGCCACAGAAAGTTCGACCAACTCGGAGATCGAGCGCCCACCCACCTTCACATAGCCGGCCTCTTTCTTCAAGCGTGAGCCATGACAGACAGGGCAAAGCGTCTTTCCGCGATAACGGGCCAGCATCACACGGTACTGAATCTTGTACTGATTCTCGCGCAACATTTGGAAAAAGGAGTCGATACAGGCCTCATCGCGACGCCCGTGCCAAAGGAAGTCCTTCTGCTCGCGGGTAAGGTTGTAATACGGTTCGAAAATGGGAAACTTATGACGAGAAGCCCGACGGATGAATTCGCGTTGCCATTCGCTCATCTTATCGCCCCGCCAACAGACCACTGCACCGTCATAGACACTCAAGGCTGTGTTAGGCACCACCAACGTCTCATCAATACCAACAATACGCCCGAAGCCTTCACATTCGGGACAAGCACCAATGGGCGAATTGAAAGAGAACATCTGATCCGAAGGCTCTTCAAACGTGATGCCGTCTGCCTCGAACTTTTTGCTGAAGGTATAGAGCAGCCCGGCAGGCAAGAAACGGAGCAGACAGGTACCGTCGCCTTCATAGAAAGCCGTCTCAGCCGAATCTGTCAGGCGGCTGATGCTATCCTTGGCACTGCTGACGGCCATACGGTCTATCACCTTGTAGATGCAAGGTGTACCGGCTCCCCCCTCATCCGCAATGGACAATGGGTGCGCTTGCAGATAGTCTTCGATGCGCACCACCTCGCCATCGACCTCTATGCGGGCAAATCCCTGCTGCATATCTATAGAGAGCTGTTCGTGCAGTGTGCGCTCCCCCCGCATACTCAACGGAGCCAACACCAAGAAACGTGTGCCTTCTGAAAAAGAGAGCATACACTGTACGAGGTCTTCCGGCGTATGTTTTTTCACCAGCTGTCCGCTCACCGGCGAATATGTTTTCCCGATGCGTGCATAGAGCAGACGCAAGTATTCATATATTTCAGTAGAAGTCCCCACCGTAGAACGCGGATTGCGACTGTTCACCCGTTGCTCGATGGCTATGGCGGGCGGAATACCCTTGATGAAGTCGCACTCCGGCTTGCTCATGCGTCCCAAGAACTGGCGGGCATAGGAGGAAAGGCTCTCCACATAGCGCCGCTGCCCTTCGGCATAAAGGGTGTCGAAGGCTAATGACGACTTGCCTGAACCGGAAAGTCCGGTGATGACCACAAAACGCCCACGGGGAATATCCACACTGATGTTTTTCAGATTGTTCACCCGTGCTCCACGGACGGAGATATATTGGTTTCCTGACATATACTATTCCTTATTTTGAATTGCAAAGTGCAAAGTTACTATTTTTTCGAAAATAATCTTCAAGAACGGGCAACTCTTTTCAACCTATTTCCCTATTTCTATCAACAAACTGATTTATCTCCTTTACCGTTTCATTAAATTTCTCTTCAAAACAACCTGCAGCCATATGTAACCAATTACCAAACTTGCATTAATTGATGTTAACAATAAAACAATCTCACTCCATTTTCGCTTATTTTTGCATTCCATGATAAAAAACAGGAAGTATGCTCGACTGGTCCACTGTATTCAACATCAGCATCAACATCATCTACCTGACAGCCGTCATCGGCACAATGCTGGTAGTAATTCTGGATAACCGGCACCCGGTGAAGACCATTGCATGGATATTGGTATTGCTGTTTCTCCCTATCGTAGGACTGGTGGCCTATTTTTTCTTCGGACAAAACATCCGCAAAAAACGCTTCATCAGCAAACGGAGCTACTGGCACATTGCCCGCAAACCGTTACGCGGATTTTGGCGAAAGCCACCCACCAATCTTCCGGAAAAAAGCCGTACATTGTCCAACCTCTTCCGGCGAATGAACCACTCCATGCCCTTCGGCGGCAATCACGTAGAGGTATTCACCGAAGGTGCACCGATGCTCCAACAACTGCTGCACTGCATCCATCAGGCACAACACCACATCCATCTGGAATACTACATCCTGGAAGATGATGCGGTGGGACGGCTGGTAAGGGACCTTCTGATGGACAAAGCACGCCAAGGGATAAAGGTGAGGATCATCTACGACGATGTAGGATGCTGGAAGGTGAAAAACCGTTTCTTCAAACGCATGAGCGATGTAGGAATAGAGGTACATCCTTTCCTGCCTGTGTATTTCCCGATGTTCAGCAACAAGGTGAACTACCGCAACCACCGCAAAATAGCCGTCATCGACGGACGGACGGGCTTTATCGGCGGAATGAATCTGGCCGTACGCTATGTGAAAGGATTGGCTTGGGGGAACTGGCGCGACACGACCCTACGCATTGACGGACAAGCCGTACAGGCATTGCAGACGGTGTTCCTTATGGACTGGTGTTTCACCACCCGCGAACTCATCTGCGACAGACCCTACTTCCCAAGTCCCGACACACAAGGCAACTCGCAGATACAGATTGTCACCTCCAAGCCTGTGGGGCGATGGCGCGATATTATGCAGGGCTTCCTTTGCGCCATTGGCAATGCACAGCGGTACATCTACATACAGACTCCTTACTTCATGCCTACCGAACAGATTTGCACAGCCCTACAGACGGCGGCACTGGCAGGTATAGATGTACGCATCATGCTCCCTTGGCGGGCGGACAGCCGCATGGTGCAGATGTGCTCGCGTTCCTTCCTGCGCGACATGATGGAATCGGGCGTGAAGGTGCTCTTCTACAACAAAGGATTCCTCCACTCCAAACTGATGGTCATCGACGACTGCATCTCCACCACCGGCTCCACCAACATGGACTTCCGCAGTTTTGAATACAACTTCGAAGCTAACGCCTTCATGTATGATGCAGAAACTGCCGTCCGCCTGCGCAATATCTTCACTGACGACCAACAGCACTGCACACACATCTCCTCGCAACGGTGGGCCAAGCGTTCTCACTGGCGAAAAATAGAAGAATCTTTTTTCAGGCTGCTTGCCCCACTGATGTAATTATTCAAAAGCATGAACAATTCTTCCGATGATTTGTTAAGTAGGACAAGACAAGGGAAAATAGTGTTAACGAATAAGAAAAACTTGTCTCACAACCATAAGAAACCATTATTTTTGCAAACATAAACTTCCCCTATCGGGGAGAAACTATCGCAACTGATATGACTGACATCAACAAGATAGGCGAAATACATTCGCATATAGCAGATTTATTGAGAGAAGACCAACTGCTGACTGCACTGGAAAAGATGAAGACACTGGTGGAAGAGGCTGCAGACTGGAACCTCCGGTCGGAATATGAAAACATGAGGACCACCTACCAACAGATGCTGCACTACATCAGCCAGGGCATGGAAGACCCGGAAAGAGGAAAGATGTACAGCCTGCTGATTATGAAAGGGCTGATACTGAACGACCGCCTCTATCGCGCCATCAACATCCAGCAAGGGACTTATGGATATTACCGCACGGTCAGGGAATTGGGGAAACGACAACAACTGGCTACTCTGCCCGACACTGCCGAATGGATAAAAAAACAGTTGGCAAATGCCAGCAATGAAGAGGCTGCAAGCATGAAGGTCACACTCTTCAACAGGCTGTGGACCTCTGACATCTGGAGTCCGAACGACAGAGATACAATGAATGCATTGGTCAACGAACTGCCCGATGATGTGGCCGCACTCTGCATAAGTGCCGTCACATTGGGACTGATGCAGATGTACGACCCCCAGAAATACCTCTTCTTTTTCGATGCTTACCGCCATCCGGCAAACATCGTGAACCAAAGAGCGATGGCCGGTATAGCCATCGGCTGCCTGATGCATGACAACCGAATGATGACCAATGCCGAAATCCATCGGAGAGTGGCTTTAGCCGCTGAAGAGGACACCTTCTGCACCGACTTGCAACAAATGCAGATGCAACTGCTAAGCTGTCGGGAAACGGAAAAAATCAGCCGGTTCATGAACGAAGAGTTCATCCCCGAAATGATGAAAAACCCCATCTTGAAGAAGGATAAGACCGGACTCGACAGTCTGGTGGCAGAAGACGGCTTCAACCCTGAATGGGAAAAATGGATAGAGAGCAAGGATGTGAAAGACAAAATGCACATCATGAGCGAACTATACAGCAGCGGAGCCGACATACACATGGCCTCGTTTGCCAACATGAAGAACTTCCCCTTCTTCAAAGAAACGGCCCATTGGTTCCTGCCTTTCGACCGCAAACATCCTGCCATAGCAACCTATAGCCAACAGACTGACGATGCGAGAAACCGAACGTTCCTCAATCTGATTGAGGGAAGCGAATTCTGCGATTCCGACTGCTATTCGCTTTATTTGTTCCTATCCGGCCTGCCACACAGCGCCAAAGAGAATATGAGCAGTCATATGCCGGCACTTACGGATGAAATGCAGCAACAAATACAAGAGTTTTACGCCCAACAGAACAGCAGGGAAAAAATCTGCAAGAAATATGCCCAAAACCTCTATCGTTTCTATAAGCTCTTCCCACGCAAACACGAGTTCACCGACATCTTCGACGAAGAAGTCAACCTGCAATTCTGCAATACACTGCATCCATTGGTGAGCAGCCCCAAGCACCTCAAGGAGGTGGCCATGTTCCTCTTCAACCATAAGCACTACGAAGAAGCAGACATGATGTATTCCAGCTTGGAAATGATGACCGTGCCCACCTTTGAAACCTCGCAGAAAAGGGGCTTCTGTATGCAACAGCTCAAACGATACGAAGAGGCCATCGAAAATTACGAAACGGCAGACCTGATGCTACCTGAAAATCTGTGGACACTGACGCACTTGGCGCAGTGCTACAACGCTACCGGACAAATCGATAAAGCCACACAACACTACCTGAAAGCTGAGACCATATCCCCCGATGACCTGAACCTGTTGCTACAGACTGGCAACTGCCTGGGCAAACTCGGGAAGTATGAAGAGGCATTCAAAAGACTCTTCAAAGTACACTACCTCAATGAGAAATCGGCTACCGTATGGAGAGCCATTGCCTGGTATTCGCTGATGGCCGGCAAGATGGAGCAGGCTGAGCGTTTCTATCAGATGCTTGAAAATGACCAAGAGGAAATCAACGAAATGGACCTGCTCAACATCGGGCATATGCATTGGATAAGCCATCGCTATGAAAAGGCTTTGGGATATTATAAAAGGTGTGAAGAGCAAAGCAGCTACGAAACGTTCAAGGGGATGCTACTGGCAGACGCAGACAGTTTGTTATTGATGGACATCTACCCTATGGACATTCCCATCATTCTTGACCTTGTAAAACAAGAAAAATAAAGAAACATTAAAAAAAGCAAGACGGATATTTAAAAATCCGTCTTTTTTTTGTCCGTCCCGATAGTTTGTCCTATCTTTGCCACACGTAAATAGAGACAAAGGGGTGCCCCGATAGAGTGGGCTGAGATTATACCCTTGAACCTGATGCAGTTAGTACTGCCGTAGGAATTGGCTATATGTTCAACGTATTTTTAGACAATACACCAACACGCCTGCAACCATAAGAGGCTCTTCCCCTTTGACTTGTTTACCGTTACAACTATTTAATTCAAGGTATATGAATGTAAATGTCAACAACAAAGGGATGGAGACACAGGCGGTCAACCTCCTGCAACTATCTGAAGAGTTGGGGCTGCCTGCCCAAGGTGTAGCCATTGCCGTAAACAACCGTATGATACCCCGTACAGCATGGAGAGAATGCCTCCTCACCGAAGGGATGCAAATCGTAATCATCAAAGCCGCCTGCGGAGGATAATACAGATTAAGGTAATGGAAAGAAACGGTTTGTGGGAAAAATCCCGTGTGCAATTCATCACACACTTCACCCCAAAGTACAGTTACTCGGATTCGGCCCGAATGGCACTGGACGGCGGATGCCGCTGGATACAGCTGCGGATGAAAGAGACACCTTTGGATGAAGTGGAGCGCATCGGACACGAAATAAAGAAGTTATGTATCGACTACGGAGCGGTATTCATCATCGACGACCATGTAGAAATGGCTAAGAAGTTAGAGGCTAACGGAGTACACTTAGGAAAAAGTGACTTACCGATAGGACAGGCACGCGAGATTTTAGGAAACAAATCCATCATCGGTGGTACAGCCAACACCTTCGATGATGTACTGAGGCTTTACAAAGCCGGAGCCGACTACATCGGATGCGGCCCTTTCCGCTACACCGCCACCAAGAAGAATCTCTCTCCCGTTTTGGGAGTGAAAGGCTATCAAAGCATTCTGGCAGACATGAAGCGGACGGGCATCGACCTCCCCATAGTAGCCATTGGCGGCATCACAAACAAAGATATACCTACACTGATGCAGACAGGCATCACAGGCATTGCCCTGAGCAGCTTTGTACTGCGGGCACAAAATCCAATGTGTGAAATGAGAAATATAATGAACCTGATATGGAAAAACTGATTATTGCGGGACGTGAATTCAACTCCCGACTCTTCTTGGGTACAGGAAAATTCAACTCAAACCAACAAATGAGACAGGCTATTCTGGCTTCCGATACGGAAATGGTCACCGTAGCCATGAAACGTATCGAACTGAATGACCGCGAAGACGACATGCTGCTACACATCAAGCATCCGCATATCCAATTGCTCCCCAATACCAGCGGTGTGCGCAATGCAGAAGAGGCTGTATTTGCAGCACAGATGGCTCGCGAAGCATTCGGAACCAATTGGTTGAAACTGGAAATTCATCCCGACCCACGCTATCTTCTGCCCGATTCGGTAGAAACATTGAAAGCAACCGAACAGTTGGTCAAGATGGGGTTTGTGGTACTCCCCTATTGTCAGGCAGACCCAACCTTATGCAAGCATCTTGAAGAGGCCGGAGCTGCTACAGTTATGCCCCTCGGTGCCCCCATCGGCACAAACAAGGGATTGCAGACGCGCGACTTCCTGCGCATCATCATCGAACAGGCCAATGTGCCGGTAGTAGTGGATGCAGGTATCGGTGCACCCAGCCATGCAGCCGAAGCCATGGAGATGGGAGCCTCGGCCTGTCTGGTAAATACAGCCATTGCCGTAGCCGGAAATCCTGTAGATATGGCCATTGCTTTCAAGGAGGCAGTCATTGCCGGACACCGGGCCTATGAGGCAGGATTGGGGACGACAAGAGAAAATTGGACAGCAGAAGCGTCATCACCACTCACCGCTTTCCTCAACGATTTACAGATGGATGACAGATAAAAAAAGGAGTAACTATGTTCAGTGAAGTATTGGATAACATCTCATGGGACGACACTACCACCCGCATTGCAGAGAAGACCGCAACAGATGTCCGTCGGGCATTGTCCAAAGAACGATGTACGGTAGATGACTTCATGGCACTCATATCGCCCGCGGCCGAGCCATACTTGGAAACCATGGCCCGACTGAGCAAGCGATACACCGAAGAGAGGTTCGGGCGCACCATATCCATGTTCATCCCGCTCTATCTCACCAACTCGTGCACCAACTCGTGCGTCTATTGCGGCTTTCACATCTCCAATCCCATGAAGCGCACCATCCTCACCCCCGAAGAAATGACCAAGGAATACCAGGCTATCAAGCGGTTGGCCCCATTTGAGAATCTGCTGTTGGTGACTGGAGAAAATCCGGCCAAAGCCGGAGTGCCCTATCTGGCACAAGCACTTGATTTGGCCAAGCCCTACTTCAGCAACCTCAAGATTGAGGTCATGCCACTGAAGACGGAAGAGTATAGTGAACTCATCCGCCACGGTTTGAACGGTGTCATCTGCTTTCAGGAGACCTATCACCGCAAACACTATAACCTCTACCATCCGCGTGGCATGAAATCGAAGTTCGACTGGCGGGTAAATGGTTTCGACCGTATGGGGAAAGCCGGTGTGCATAGCATCGGCATGGGCGTTCTCATAGGGTTAGAAGAAGAATGGCGTACCGATGTCACCATGATGGCCTATCATCTGCGCTACCTGCAAAAACACTATTGGCGTACAAGATACAGCGTGAACTTTCCTCGTATGCGTCCGGCTGAAAACGGAGGCTTCCAGCCTAACTGCATCCTCAACGACCGTCAGTTGGCACAACTGACCTTTGCCATGCGCATCTTCGACCACGATGTGGATATCTCCTATTCTACCCGCGAACGGCCGGACTTCCGCGACCATATGGCTACTCTTGGAGTTACTACCATGAGTGCCGGGAGCAAGACCGAACCCGGAGGATACTTCACACATCCACAAGCCTTGGAGCAGTTTGCCGTGAGCGATGAACGCACAGCTGAAGAAGTATGCCACCGTCTCAAAAAACTTGGCATCGAACCGGTGTGGAAAGATTGGGACTGCAGTTTTGACCTATTGCCGAATCCTTAGGCAAACATAAAGAAACAGGCATGATTGAAAATCGCTATCACCGACAACTCCTCCTTTCCGAAATCGGTGAGGAGGGACAAGAAAAACTCCGACGTGCCCGTGTGCTCATTGTTGGTGTAGGAGGATTGGGGTCTCCCATTGCTCTTTATCTGACCGGAGCAGGAGTGGGAACTATCGGGCTTATAGACGATGACACCGTCTCCATCAGCAACCTGCAACGTCAGGTGCTCTACACCGAATCCGAAGTGGGAATGCCTAAAGCCGTATGTGCCGCCCGACGCTTGAAAGCATTGAACAGCCAGACTACCATCATCCCCCACCCTATCCGTCTCACAGAAGAAAATGCCCACCACATCATCGGCCAATACGATGTGGTGGTGGATGGGTGCGACAACTTCCACACACGCTATCTGATAAGCGACACTTGCGCCGCCCTACATATACCTTATATATATGGAGCCATCGCAGAGTTCACCGGACAAGTAGCCATCTTATGCTACGGAAAAACGGGGAAAACCTACCGCGATTTATTTCCGGACGAGGAAAAAAAATCTCCCCAACAGGGGAGAAATGGTGTAGTAGGAACTACCCCTGCCATTGTGGGCGGCATGGAGGCCAACGAAACGTTGAAACTCATTTGCGGATACGGCCAGCCGCTCATCGACCGGTTATGGACCATTGACTTACGAAACCTGCAATGCCTGATGATTGAACTATAGGGAGGTTCTATAAATTAGCTTGCGA
>CAZTPB010000066.1:0-11038 GCA_964614555.1 uncultured Bacteroides sp. | reverse complement strand
GGTCGGCATTCTCTATGTACTTGAACATCTCGGGCGAGAAACTGGGGATACCACGGAAGTGGAGTTTTTCGCCCTCGGTGAGTGTGTCGCCAATCTTGAATGTTCCGTTATCCGGCAAACCGATGATGTCGCCTGCCCATGCTTCATCGACGGTGGTCTTGCGCTGGGCCATGAACTGGGTGGGGCTGGAGAAACGCATGGTCTTGTCGTGGCGCACATGGTAGTAGGGAGTGTTGCGCGAGAACTTGCCTGAACATACCTTACAGAAGGCAATACACGAGCGGTGGTTGGGGTCGATGTTGGCCGTAATCTTGAAGATGAATCCGGTGAACTTCTCTTCCTCGGGGTTGACTTCGCGCTCCTCCGTCTTGGTGGGACGGGGGCTGGGAGCAATCTCGACGAATGTGTTGAGAAGTTCTTCCACTCCAAAGTTGTTCAAGGCAGAACCGAAGAATACGGGGGCCAACTCTCCCTTGAGATACTCTGTGGTGTCGAACTCGGGATAGACTCCTTCGAGCAACTCCAGTTCGCCACGCAGACGGTCGGCCAAATCGGCACCGATATGGTTGTCCAACTCTTCGGTATTGATATCCACCGCCACCTTTTCGGCTACCACCTGCTTGGAGGGTTGGAAAAGGTTGAGGTTGTGTTCGTAGAGGTTATAGACTCCCTTGAACCGCTCGCCGCTCTCGATAGGCCACGTCAGGGGGCGCACATGGATATGGAGTTCCTCCTCCAGCTCGTCCAAAAGGTCAAATGGGTCTTTGGCTTCGCGGTCCATCTTGTTGACGAAGATGATAACGGGCGTGTTGCGCATACGGCACACCTCCATCAGTTTGCGTGTCTGAGTCTCCACACCCTTGGCTCCATCCACTACGATGATGACGCTGTCCACGGCCGTAAGTGTACGGTAAGTGTCTTCGGCAAAGTCCTGGTGACCGGGAGTGTCGAGGATGTTGATTTTGTAATCGTGATAGTCGAACTCCATCACAGAGGTTGTCACCGAGATACCACGCTGCTTCTCGATATCCATCCAGTCGCTGGTGGCGGTCTTCTTGATTTTGTTGCTCTTTACGGCTCCGGCTACCTGTATCTGGCCTCCGAAGAGGAGGAGTTTCTCGGTCAATGATGTCTTACCCGCATCCGGGTGGGCGATAATCGCAAAGGTTCTTCTTCTTTCTATTTCTTGGTTCATACGTTTTTTGTTTTAGGCACGGATTACACGGATTACACGGTTTTCCATGCGGCACTGGGAATACACGGATTCCCTATACTTTGTTATAATTATTATCTTGTCAATATGTCAGTATTTTACGTTTTATTTCGGCACTTACTCCAAAATTCAGCAATAGCCCAACTTGGAGATTTGTCGCTTTCAGATAATTGACCAATTGCCATTCGTGCTCAGGACGCAATGAAGAGACGGCTTTCAATTCTAAGATGATGCGATCCTCCACAATCATATCTGCCCTATAAGTGCCGATTATTTCACCTTTATAATATACGTTCAATTCCTTTTGGCATTCACACTTCATACCGCGATTCACCAACTCCTTGTATAATGCATTTTGATATACATTCTCCAAGAAACCAAATCCTAACACCTTGTGTACTTCGTAAAAAGCACCGATAATCTCTTTTGAGAGTTCTTCGTGTATCATAATCTTCCGTGTAATCCGTGCCTAAAAATTACGACTGCTTGATGCACTCCCGCAGCGATTCTTCCCAATAAGGAATCTCAATGCCTAATGTTTCCTTTATTTTAGTCTTATCCAACACGGAGTAGTGCGGACGGGCGGCAGGAGCGGGATACTCTTCAGTATGAAGAGGTCGCACTTGGCAGGTGGTGATACCTGCTATACGGTGGATAGCACGGGTGAAGTCGTACCACGAGCATACTCCCTCGTTGCTGAAGTGGAAAGTGCCGGCAGGCACATCCTTGGCCATGGCGGCATAGATGGCACGGGCAAGGTCGCGGGCGTAGGTGGGGGTACCTATCTGGTCGAAGATGACGCCCAACTGCTCCTTCTCGCGTCCGAGGCGGAGCATGGTCTTCACGAAGTTGTTTCCGAAGGTGGAATAGAGCCATGCCGTACGGATAATCATCGTGCGGGGGCAAAGGCTTGTGGCCAATTGCTCACCGGCAAGTTTGGTGCGCCCATACACGGAATTGGGGCATGTAGGCTCCGTCTCGCGGTAGGGAATGTGGTTGGTGCCATCGAACACATAGTCGGTAGAGACCTGAATCAAGGCGGCACCACGAGACGCAGCGGCCTTGGCCAAATATCCGGGAGCAAGATGGTTGAGTCTGTCGCACAACTCCACATTCTCTTCGGCCTTATCGACGGCGGTATAGGCGGCACAATTGACGATGCAATCAATGGCATTCCCTTGCACAAAGTCCATCACTGCCTGTTCGTTGCAGATGTCCAACTCCTCTACATCCGTAAAGAAGTAGGTGTACTCGGGATGTTCAGAAGCGAGTACTCTCATTTCGTTGCCAAGCTGGCCATTGGCTCCTGTTATCAAAATATTCTTCATAACGATTCCTTTATGTTTATTAGTTATTAGCTACGAGCTACAAGTGAGTGTGAGTGTGAGTGTTGCAGGGCACTTGTAGCTCGCAACTCATCACTCGTAGCTGATTCATTCCAATTCAAGTTCTCCTGCTTTATCCTTCTTATAATAGTCGCTCAAAAGGCCCAAGAACCGGCTGATGGTCTTGACGGCCTGAAGGGTGCCTTCGCTCACCTCGCGCTTCTGCAACTTGAGAAGCAACACCCCGTAGAGGGCTTCGAAACAATTTTCCAATTCGGAAAGGTTGCGGTTGTCTCCTTGGGTGCGGAGTTCGACAATGAACGGAAGTGCCTTGTAGTAGGCGGCACTATAGAAGGGATATTTGGTGGATTTGAGCAACTGGAGGTGGAGGTCGGTGAGCAGGGTGATGATGTTCTTGTTTATCTGTAAATGGCCGCGTTCGGCCACTCCCTCCAGACGCATCATTTCCACAAGATTTTCGTACCACTCTACCAATTCCTTTTCACGCCCGGCATCCAGGTTGGCCGGGGCAACGAGGGTCTCTCTGATGCGCTCCATATCCATGCCGTTGGCACGTATCATGTCCTCCACCTGCCACATGTAGAGCAGGTACTCGGCCATATTCTGTTCTTTGAGTTGTTTTGATACAAACATAATTTCCACTTAATTAATACAATGTCTTTCCAAAGAGTGTAAAGACAGCACTTACCACTGAAGCCAGCATGACAACCACACCTATAACACGGTTGAGCATCCAGATGCCGCGCAGGTCGAAACGTGCACGGAGTTTGTTGACAAGATAAGTGATGGCAAACCACCAACAGAGCGCACCGGCTACGATGGCCAGATAGCCCAACGTCTGCTCATAAACATAATTGTCGGGGAAAACAAATGAGAAACGTGCGAACAAACCTATGAAAAGCAGGATGATGAATGGATTTGAGAGGGTGACAAAGAATGCCGTCACAAAATTACGCACCAGACTTCCCTTGTTGGCCGACACGGGGCGGATGCTCCCTACGGGATTGCTACGGAAAGTATAGACACCAAAACAGAAAAGCATGACGCTACCCACTAACTGGAACCAATACATCGTCTGCGGATTCTCTATAAAGTCAGCCACAAAATTCATGCCATATCCGGTGATGAGGGCATAGATAATGTCGCTCAAAGCTGCTCCCAAGCCGGTGACAAAACCATACCAACGTCCCTTATTCAAAGTCCGCTGGATGCACAATACGCCCACAGGCCCTAAAGGTGCTGACACGACAACACCTACGATGAAACCTTTGACGATAATTTCAACCAGTGATATTTGCCCGAATATTTGTTCAAACCAATTCATTTTGCAAAGATAGTGCAAAGAAGTTACTTTCTTATAATATAGGATGTATCTTTTTACACTTTTTCACGAGAAGAGTTCACACGTAATGGGGGAAAAAACAATTCAGGCACGGATCAGATAGAGTTTTTTAGAGGATTAACCGCTTATTTTTTTCTATCCAATCCGTGCCTGAAAAAGCACAGGTAGAATATCAGTTCTTTCCCAAGATGAAGTTAAAGCCAAACGAAACGTTGGCGTTCGAATTCATGGGGATGAACTGCGAATTGACTTCACCCAACATACAGTCGGTGCCGATGAAGAAGTTGAAGCCTTTCGGGTGGAAGTTGACGAGCAAGCCGAACGACGAACCGAATGTAGAGTAAGCATAGCTTGCACTTGCACCGAACCAATTGGTCGGATTCACATTGGCAGACAGGCGGGCTTCGGTCCAAGTGAAGGGTCCGTTGAATTGGGTGGACGAAAGCAATCCGAACTTCAGCTTGTCATACGCAGGCAAAGCATATTCGGCACCAATGTTCATTGTTGCGGCCAACATGGTAGAACGGCTACCCACTTCACCATCGGTCTTCACATTGTAGAGTTTCTCCAAATCATCCTGCAAATCATCGAATTGGTCTTCCAATTCGCGACCACTTCCATCGCTTTCTATGGCTACATTATGAAAGCCATCGAAGAAGAAGTCTTCACCCTGATTGTATGCGACAATATTGTCTGACCAACTGATAAAGCCAAGGTCGAGCACTGCAGCCGAAAGGGTCAACCCCTTCAATGCCCCTTCCGTAAACTTGTAAGTGGCACCCAAATCAATGCCCAAACCGAATCCGCCGACACCGGGAGACTCTACGTCAATGCCATCTACAAGTCCGTCCTCATCAAGTGTATAGAAGGCTCCTTTCATGGAGGTATTCACTTTGGCATGCGCACGCACAAGCCACTGGTCCTGACTCATGTTCACGCTCATGTCTTCAATGGTGGCATCGAGGTCAGCCCCACCGACCAGGAACTTCAACTTGGCTCCAACCGTCAGGTTGTGATTAATCTGACGGGAGTGTCCCAATCCCAGTTCAACATAAGCACGTGAGCGGACAGACAGGTCATCCATGTTGTATTGAATGTTTTCGCTATGCATACCGCGCTTGGCAAAATCGAAGAAGTCGTAAGGCATATTCACCCCGGCATTCACGCGCATATTCAATCCGATGGTATTATATCCGCCGAAAGCCTTGAAGCCCATGGAGAAGATAGCCATATTGAGATTAAGGTTCAACTTATTGTCATCGTTCAAGTCGCCCAAGAACTCATTGGCACTGACATCCGGGTTCAAGAACGTGGTCAATCCATAGCGGTCGGTACGGTAAAGGAAATTCTCCAATCCCATGTTTCCACGCAGAGAGATATTCGTATTACCCAACACGGGCATACTGAAATAAGAATCGCCCATATATGCAGGATTCAATTCGTGCCGGTAAGTGTATCCGTCAAGAAAGTATCCGGCATTGAGTGATTGTGCCATGGCTCCACCCGCACATGAAGCAAGTATAAGGGATAATGCAGTTTTCTTTATAATCGATTTCATAATGTGTGTCATCTATAATTTGGTTATTGTTTGTTTAGTTAAGGTCAGCAATCACTCCACCCACGATAGAAAGGCCGATGCCTGTCAGCTGGATAGTGCTGTTAGCTTTGAGCGGTGCTGAATTCTCTCTGGTCACGCGAGCCGTAGCTTTCAGAATGATGCCATCGAGGTTCTTCATTGCCCCAACCTCCGATGTCAGAAGGATTTCTATCTTATCTCCATTTTTGATTTTCTTCAACGGAGTGACAGTAATTCCTTCTATCACTCGCTTGTCCAAGTCGATGGCAGACACATCCAAATCCAGTTCATCAAGCGGTGTGTCATTGACTAATGTGGCGGTCACTTTCAACGCCTGCACTTCGTAATCAGCCATATCCTCATGCCAGTCATCAATCGTATCAGAATAAACGATCTGCGATCCTGCGCCGAAGGCCAACGGGCACTCCATACGATAATCCACAGAGGCAGAATAGCTTCTGCCCAACTTCAATGTATAGAATTCCTGATTTACACGGGCATCAAAGTTCAAATCGAGTTGGTTAGGAACAACGCGAAGGATGTCGCAAAGCCCCTCTGCACGATAGTAAGAGTAGGAACTTCCCCATTCCGGTTGTTCTCCGTCATAGACGCACCAATTGGAATTGCGGTTTCCTCCGAGTTGGATATCTGTACCATTCGGACGATTGATATTTACTTCATATCCTTTGTCTGAAGTAAGAGTTCCCCAACAGTTCACTTCTACAGGAGTATTGTTGACCACATCCAACAATATGGAAGGAGCCTGCAGAATAACAGTGACATCATTTTCTGTCAAAAAGTCGGGAAGATCATCCAATTCAATGGAAGTGGTTTCCGAATCTACATTTGGGTCAACTATTACGGTTACATCATCCAAATCCGGAGCCTTCAACTTGATGTCAGCATTCAGATAATAGGTTTCGTCTGCCATATCCAAGAACTGCCGTGCCGTAGCTTTGACAGTTACTGTACCATACATATGCACATCCTCTTTCAGACGCAGGTATCCGTCAGGATTATTTTCGCGCGTCCAAGGTTTGGAGGTGAAATCAATGCCGACAAACTCCATGCGCAGCAGTTCTCTACCATTTTTGTCCAACCACACATCTTTAGGGAGATTGTAAACATGGTTTCCTGCTTCATTCAGATGTCCCAACCATGAACCACCACTCACCACATTGTCGTGCTGCATCTCGCCGGGGAATTCGGCATACACATCGTGCAAGCCCACCTGTCCCATAGCCATTGTCGTACTCAAGATAAAATCGGGGGCCATCGGTTTGGCAAAACTGATGTGATTCAATGCCACCACCTCTTCAGGCATCTCAAAACTCTGATCCATGAGATGGAATTCAGGATTCAAGTCTATGGGATCGGTCTCATAAATCACGTTCAAATCAACAAACTGCCCCAAATAATCAGGATTCTGCAACACAAGTTCAATTTGCATATCCGAAAGGCCGACTTTAGACAACAGAGTTTTCTTATCAGGCATCGAATAAGACATACGGAAAGGATCCAACGTAGGTTCTTCCACCACCATATCAGGCAAGTCAAATTCGAAATGACCGTTATCATCAGATTCTTTAATCAGATAATAGACACTGTCCGGATCATTGGGACGCACTCTCACCACATCATCCTCCTCCAGGTCCAACACATCTTTCATTTTCAATGGTTCGGTATCACTCTGTGGCAATGTCAGATTTCCACCTACTCCAATGGTCATGTCGATGTCTTCATTCAAATCATAATCATCATTTACACATGACTGCAAAAACAAAAGCGCACCCATTGTGCACAAAATCGAAGTTTTTAGTTCACTTCTCCACATAAAACAATACATTTATTTAGGTTTATTAATATTCCTCTGTCTTTTTGTCGGCCAGGTCAGCCTATTTGAGACTCCATTTTTACAAATATTTTGCAAATGTAGAAGTTTAATTCCTGATAGCAAAAAAAAATCCATTATTTTTTATCCTGATTGTTATAAAATCATAGAACACGCACTCATACTAAATAACTTAACAAAAGTCCGCCATTCCTTCGCCAGAAACACCATGCTTTCTTGTCCGTCATTATCAACTGTCAAATGACTACACCCCTGCCACAATAGCCCAAGTAACGCTTTTTTTGAGAAAAAAGATGTTACTTTCTTTGGTATTGCCCCCGCTTTTTCGTACTTTTGTCCCCGCTTTTTTAACATAAAAACTGCAATAAACAATCATTTAATCGACATTTGAATATGGTATTATTTTTCAGAACCTCTACTAACAACGTGATTGCCATAGAAATGAATCACGCTGCTGACGCAGAGGAAATCCAAAAACTTTGTTGGCTGTTCGGCGATGCCACACCTGAAAAAGAAGAAAACCTGAAAGGCTGTTTTGTTGGCCCACGCAAGGAGATGATTACCCCGTGGAGTACCAATGCTGTGGAAATAACCCAAAATATGGGATTGGAAGGTGTAGCCCGCATCGAGGAATATTTCCCCGTAGCCGACGAGAATGCCGACCACGACCCCATGCTGCAACGCATGTATAAAGGGTTGGGACAGGAAATCTTCAAGACCAATATCCAACCGCAACCTATCGTGCACATCACCGACTTGGAGGCTTACAACGAACAGGAAGGTCTGGCACTGAGCAAAGAGGAAATGGACTACCTGAAGAAGGTGGAGCAGGACCTCGGCCGTCCTTTGACCGACAGTGAAGTGTTCGGCTTTGCACAAATCAATTCCGAGCATTGCCGCCACAAGATTTTCGGTGGTACCTTCATCATCGACGGTGAGGAGAAGGAGTCGAGCCTCTTCCAAATGATTAAGAAGACCACTCAGGAGAATCCCAATAAGATTATTTCGGCTTACAAGGACAACGTGGCCTTTGCCCAAGGCCCCATCATCGAGCAGTTTGCTCCGGCTGACCACTCGAAACCCGACTACTTTCAGGTGAAGGAGATTGAGAGTGTCATCTCGCTGAAGGCCGAGACGCACAACTTCCCCACCACCGTAGAGCCGTTCAACGGTGCTTCAACGGGTACAGGTGGTGAAATCCGCGACCGTATGGGTGGCGGTAAGGGCTCGTGGCCCATTGCCGGTACGGCGGTGTATATGACCTCCTATCCGCGCAGCGAAGAGGGTCGCGAGTGGGAGGACATCCTGCCCGTGCGCAAGTGGCTCTACCAGACTCCTGAGCAGATATTGACCAAGGCATCCAACGGTGCCAGCGACTTCGGAAACAAGTTCGGCCAGCCGCTCATCTGCGGTTCATTGCTGACTTTCGAACATCAGGAGAATGGCGAGCAGTATGCCTACGACAAGGTCATCATGTTGGCCGGTGGTGTAGGATACGGTACCAAACGCGACTGTCTGAAGGGTACTCCCCAACCGGGCAACAAGGTGGTGGTGATGGGTGGCGACAACTACCGCATCGGCCTCGGTGGAGGTTCGGTTTCATCGGTAGAGACAGGCCGTTACTCATCGGGCATCGAGTTGAACGCCGTACAGCGTGCCAATGCCGAGATGCAGAAGCGTGCCTACAACGTGGTGCGTGCCCTGTGCGAGGAGGAGGAGAACCCCATCGTGTCCATCCACGACCACGGTTCGGCCGGACACGTGAACTGTCTCTCTGAGTTGGTGGAGGAGTGTGGCGGACTCATCCATATGGACAAGCTGCCCATCGGTGACCAGACACTAAGCGCCAAGGAAATCATTGCCAACGAGAGCCAGGAGCGCATGGGATTGCTCATCGACGAATCGGCCATCGAGCATGTGCGCCAGATTGCCGAGCGCGAGCGTGCCCCGATGTACACCGTGGGTGAGACCACCGGCGACCACCGCTTTGCTTTCGAACAGGCCGATGGCGTGCGCCCCTTCGACTTGGCTGTTGACCAGATGTTCGGTTCATCGCCCAAGACCTATATGATTGACAAGACCGTAGAGCGCAAGTACGACGTAGTGACCTACGATATCACCAAGCTCGACGAATATATCCAGCGCGTGCTCCAACTGGAGGCCGTGGCTTGTAAGGACTGGCTGACCAACAAGGTGGACCGTTGTGTGACGGGTCGTGTGGCCCGCCAGCAGTGCCAGGGCGAGTTGCAGTTGCCCTTGAGCGACTGTGGTGCCGTAGCGCTCGACTATCGCGGACGCAAGGGTATTGCCACCTCCATCGGCCATGCTCCGCAAGCTGCCCTTGCCGACCCTGCCGCAGGTTCGGTGCTCTCAGTGAGCGAAGCATTGACCAACCTCGTGTGGGCTCCCCTCGCCGAAGGGTTGGACAGTGTAAGCCTCTCGGCCAACTGGATGTGGCCTTGCCGCGCTCAGGAGGGCGAGGATGCACGCCTCTACACTGCCGTGAAGGCACTGAGCGACTTCTGCTGCTCGCTGCAAATCAATGTGCCCACGGGCAAGGACTCACTCTCGATGACGCAGAAGTACCCCGACGGAAGCAAGATTGTAAGCCCGGGTACAGTCATCGTCTCTGCCGGTGGCGAGGTGAGCGACATCCGCAAGATTGTCTCTCCCGTGATGAAGAACGAGCCGAAGAGCCGCTTCTACCACATCGACTTCTCATTCGACACCCTGCAACTCGGCGGTTCGGCCTTTGCACAGAGCCTCAACAAGGTGGGTAGCGACGTGCCCACAGTGAAGAATCCCGAATACTTCCGCGATGCCTTCCTGGCCGTTCAGCAATTGGTGAACGAAGGCCTTATCATGGCAGGTCACGACATCTCTGCCGGTGGTCTGCTGACCTGCTTGTTGGAAATGTGCTTTGCCAATGTGGAGGGCGGTATCGAGGTGAACCTCGACAAGTTGCAGGGTTGCGACATCGTGCAGGCCCTGTTTGCCGAGAATCCGGGCGTGGTTATCCAGGTATCTGACAAGAATGCACCCCGTGTGAAGAAGATATTGGACGATGCAGGCGTGGGTTACGTGAAGATTGGTGTACCCACCGACGAGCGCCACATCATGGTGAGCAAGGACGGTTACGACTACCAGTTCGGTATCGACCACTTGCGCGATGTGTGGTACTCCACTTCCTACCTGATGGATCGCAAGCAGAGCTTCAATGGCAAGGCCAAGGAGCGCTTCGAAAACTATAAGCAACAACCGCTTGACCTCGCCTTCGGTTCCGAATTTACGGGTAAGCTGAAGCAGTGGGGACTCGACCCCGACCGTCGTACTCCGTCAGGCATCAAGGCAGCCGTTATCCGCGAGAAGGGTACCAACTCTGAGCGCGAGATGGCTTACAGCTTCTGGCTGGCCGGCTTCGATGTGAAGGATGTGACCATGACCGACCTCATCAGCGGACGCGAGACATTGGAGGATGTGAACGTCATCGCTTTCTGCGGTGGCTTCTCCAACTCCGACGTGCTCGGTTCGGCCAAGGGATGGGCAGGTGCCTTCCTCTACAACCCCAAGGCAAAGGCTGCACTCGACAACTTCTATGCCCGCGAAGACACCCTCTCATTGGGCGTGTGCAACGGTTGCCAGCTGATGATTGAGTTGGGACTCATCAATCCCGAACATCCGGCCGACAAGAAGGCAAAGATGATGCACA
>CAZTPB010000065.1:0-11087 GCA_964614555.1 uncultured Bacteroides sp. | reverse complement strand
CATCAACCTTACCGATCCCGTCGCCATTCACAGACACTGACACATACGAGCCGCTGGTATCGTCCGAACCAAAGGCCACCTTCACTTTAGAAGAGCCTTCAGACACCACTCCGGGCAAATCAAAGGTGTAGTTTCTGGTACGCCCGTTCTTGTAATCGTAATCTTCAAAAAAGAGCCGGCCACGCTCTATCCAATGAAAGCCGTCGTTCTCATAAAGGGCATAGTCGGTAAAGGTTGTGACCTCTGCCCCGCCCTCAACCGGCTGCATCCGAACGAATTCCACAGGAGCGACCGAATCGCTTTCTGTCAAAAAATAATAGCCATGACGGGAATAGGTATTCTGCGAATGGACGTATTCGCTACCGTTATAGCTCCACTTCACTGTACCGTGGGCATAGAACAACATATCGGACTCCCGACGCCAGAGAGGGACCTCCTTCAAATCGTCAACACAATGCTGTATATTACTCTCGGCCAGCATCTGCCCGCCTTGCCCGAACAAGCGTACCCGTTCGGGATGACTGAACCCCATGGAGGAGAGTTCCTTGTGGGTGATCCGATAGACACCGCTTTCTGAAACCCGGACCTTCACCCAACGTCCCTGAGCCAACACCGACGAGGCCGCATACCTGTCAGCCACATCAGACGCCCCGCCCAACGATGCAGCATAGGGTTTCCGATTGCGGGCCACAGCCAATTTGGCAGAGACAAGCCGCTGATAGGAGCCTTCGCGCCACACGACAGGCACCAACTCCACATAAAGGTATCCCTGCTTGGAGACAGTCGCCACTTGTGTGCGGACAACGGGGAATTCCTTTCCCACACCTTCCAGCAGTGCCAACCGTGCGGCCTCAGCCTGAGATACAGCCTCGAACTCCGGATACTCCAACCGGACATCGTAATCGTAGCGTGCATAGTCCTGCGCCAAAGGGAAGCAATGTGTATAGAGGGGCAGCACAGAGTCAATCCGGAGTACGTCCCAATCAATCGTGACAAACTCATCGGCTCTGGCCGGCTGCAGAATGGCAAACAGCGATAGTACGGACATCGCCAACCAACAACGAACGTGCATATACATATAAAATCTAACCAACTAAGTTCCTTACTCTGCGAAGCCGCCCCACCCTATCGGACATGGAAATCGAGCAGCTTCTTTTCTTCGAGAAACCCTTGCAGATGCTGACCGACTGACACTGGGCCAACCCCTACGGGAGTACCGGTGAAAAGCAGGTCACCAATCTTCAGCGTACAAAAGCTGCTGACGTAAGCGATGATGTCATCCACCTTATGCAGCATGTCTGCCGTATGCCCCCGTTGCACAGTCTGCCCGTCGATATCAAGATGGAAATGAAGATTCTGAATGTCTCCCAATTCATCCAAAGCAACAAAATCACCTATCACGGCTGAGTTGTCGAACCCTTTACAAAGTTCCCATGGAAGCCCCTTGGCACGAAAATCGTTCTGCAAATCACGGGCGGTGAAGTCAATGCCTACTGTTACGGCATCGTAATAGCGGCGGGCAAAACGAGGGGCTATGTGCTTGCCCAACCGACAGATGCGCACCACCAATTCCGTCTCATAATCCACCCTTGTCGAAAAATCGGGGATGAAGAAGGGCTTTCCATCCTTCAACAGCGCCGAATCGGGCTTCATGAAAATGACGGGTTTCTCCAACTCTATTAACGCACTGTCAATCTCTTTATTGTGTTCGGCATAGTTCATGCCGATGGCCATAATTTTCATTTATTCAAGTTCAAACGGTTAAACATCAATGCCAGATGAGCATAGAGCGAGGTGTTCTGCACAACGATATGCTCGGGTACCCGGATACGGAAAGGTGTAAAGTTCCACACTGCACGTATGCCACCGGCCACCATCCTGTCCGTCACCTCTTGGGCTATGCTGATGGGAACTGTAAGCACCCCGATATGCACCCTGTCATACTCCTCCACCTTTTGAAAAAAATCATCCGTATGATAAATCGGAATCCCGTTGACGTTGCTTCCCACCAGTGTAGGGTTGATGTCGAAAGCCGCCACTATCTCCAGGCCGAACTGACACAAACCAGAATCGGCCAACAAAGCGCCCCCCAAACTACCCACACCAAAAAGGAAAGCGGTGTGCCGCCCGGTAAATCCGAGGAAATGGTCAAGTGCATTTATCAGTTCGTCCACCACATATCCGATACGGGGTTTGCCGGAAACATTCACATAAGACAAGTCTTTGGCTATCTGCGAAGCATCCATCCCCAACTGGCGGGCCAACCGGGTGGATGAGACATGGCATTCACCTTGTTCTTTCATCAACCGGGCGTTGGACAAATACCAAGGCAGACGCCGTAACGTAGGTTCGGGCACTTTTTCCGTTGTCTTTAATGAATGTACTGTCATAGACGTTCTGATTGTGCCGCAAAAATACGCTTTTTTTTTAAATTGACAGGAGAAAAGAGGACATCAAGCCATTTTATTGCCTATATTTGCAACAATTTTAAACCATTAAACACTTTCACACATGAAAATTCATCGACAAACCGCTATCCTCTATAGTATCCTGCTGCTGACGATGGCAGGATGTACAAATAACGGACTGCAACCGGACAAAGGAAGAAGTGCAGACTCCATCATTATTGAAAGCACCAATCCATGGGAAGCCATGACCAAAGTGGAAAAAGGCATACAGCGAACAGACTTTCCCGACCGCACATTCCACCTGACAGCCGACTATCAGGCTGCACCCGGCGAGGAGATTTCCGAAAAATTACACCGTGCCATCAGCGACTGCCACCGTGCAGGAGGCGGAAAGGTGGTGATTCCTGCCGGAGAATATTACACCAAGGCGATACATCTGCTGTCAAATGTAAATCTTCACATAGAGAAAGGGGCTGTCCTGAAATTTTCGACCATAGCCACCGACTATGCCCCACAAGTGCCTACCCGCTGGGAAGGTATAGACTGCATGGGTATGTCGCCCCTCATATATGCCTATCGCCAAGAGAATATTGCCGTAACAGGCGAAGGTGTACTGGACGGACAGGCTTCGTGGGAAAACTGGTGGAAGCTGCGGGCACGCACTTCGGATGCAGACAAAACCGCCGGCAAGCTGATGGGGAAGGAAAAACTACACCATTTCGAAAAAAACACCACTTCTATCGCTGACCGCATCTTCACCGAACACGATGAACTGCGACCACAATTCATGCAGTTCTATCAGTGCAACCGTATCCTGGTGGAGGGAGTGACCCTGAACAATGCACCTTTCTGGCTGTTGCATCCGCTGATGTCGAAGAACATTGTGGTACGTGGCGTCAACTTAGACAGTCACGGCCCGAACAACGATGGGTGCGACCCCGAATCGTGCGAGAATGTATTGATAGAAGACTGCATATTCAATACCGGTGACGACTGCATAGCCATCAAAAGCGGACGCAACAACGACGGACGCGCATGGGCACTCCCCAGCCGCAACATTATCGTACGGAACTGCCAGATGAAGGACGGGCACGCCGGTGTAGCCATCGGTAGTGAAATATCCGGAAGCTGCTACAATGTATGGATGGAAAACTGCCAAATAGGAAGTCCGGAAATGGACCGCCCCTTCCGCATCAAGTCGAATGCCGTCCGTGGCGGTGTGGTCAGCGGCTTTTATATCCGCAACATCAACATCAGCGAATGCATACAGGCTGTGCTGAAATTGGAACTGAAATACGAAAAAGTGACAGAAGGGCCTTACTTCCCGCTTTTTGAAAACATCCTGCTGGAAAACATCACTTGTCAAAAGAGCCGGTACGGTGTATGGATTGACGGTCTGGAAACGCATACCTGTGTGAGAAATGTGACGCTGAAGGAGTGTAAGTTCGACGGCATCACCGACGAAGCACTGAACTCCATCGTAGGGGCAGAAGGTGTGATCTTTCACAACTCGACCTTCAATGGAAAAGCGTTGTAGCTATCACACACCGGCACACTAACAAGTGCCCCTCAAGATCTCCCTCTTCCCCCCTATAGGACCAGGAATGCGTTCCATCGTCAGTCCCAAAGAGGCCAACAGACGGCGCACCTCACCCTTGGCGCAATAGGTGGTAAGCACAGCACCCGGATTCATCACCTCCACCAATCGACGAAAAGCATCGGGCGACCACATCTCGGGTTGTTTTTCCGGAGCGAAAGCATCAAAATAGACCACATCCACAGAGGTGGGAAGAGCATTAAGCAGATAGTCTGCCTGCCTTTTTTCCAAAGTAAAGTAAGGGGTTATAGGTACAGGTTCGTCCCACGGAGCATGATGAATGGCTTGCAACAATTCGGGATTCACCATGCGGTCGTAATGCAACTTGTCCAATGTGGAGGTATCCACCGGATATTTCTCAAAGGAAATATAGTGTACTGGCGAATCCAGGCCGGCCGCCATTGCCGTGACACAAGCATTCAGCCCTGTACCAAACCCGACTTCCA
Organism: uncultured Bacteroides sp.; assembly: GCA_964614555.1. Classification (GTDB taxonomy): domain Bacteria; phylum Bacteroidota; class Bacteroidia; order Bacteroidales; family Bacteroidaceae; genus Phocaeicola_A. The sequence goes on along the minus strand of CAZTPB010000065.1, from coordinate 6,636 downwards.
ACAAACGCAACGGTCTCCCTGCCGGCAAACCGTTCTTTATACGGTACAAAAACGCACAGTCGCGATAAATGTGCTCCGCTTCTGTCAAAGCTCCCTTCACCGAATGGTAATGTTCATCCAATTCGGGTACAAAAAGGGTGGCCGAACCATCGTCGGTCACCTCTATAGTTAACGGAAGGTGTTGAAATAGTGACATTATTTTGTTTGGGTATAACCATCAGACTTCAGAAGGTCGATGACACGTTGTCTGAAATCGCCCTGCACAAGTATTTCACCCTCTTTGGCACTGCCGCCCACACCCAATCGTCCCTTCAGCCATTTGCCCAACTCCTTCAAGTCGGACTCTGCACCTATGAACCCTGCCACAACGGTCACGGTCTTGCCGCCGCGCCCATTCTTCTCCATTCGCACACGCAGACGCTGCTGGTTTTTGGGCAGAGTCTCCAACTCGTCCTCTTCACCCGTATCAAACTGGAAGTCCGGGTTGGTGGAATACACCATACCCAGACGTTCTTTCCAATCGTTGTTCTTCATGCCTCAAACTTATTTTTTCAACACCTTCATGCTGCGTACTTGCTCACCACTTGTCACTTTCAAGATGTACACACCGGCAGGCAGATTGTCTGTATTCTTACCCTCGTGCACCAGTACTCCATCAACAGAATAGAGCTGGTAAACAGCATTTTCATCATCCGCCATTATCGTAGGGATACAGATACCCAACGCTTCATCAGCCGTAGTATAGAGGTTGACGTTACGCGTCATGCTGCCTACATTGTCCTTGTCGGTGGCTGTTACCTGAATGGTGTAAAATCTTTCATTTGTTCCGGGAACTATGGACATCACTCCACCATCGGTCACCTCTATGTTAATATCGGAATAGACAGAGTTTACCGTGTAGGAAGGTTCGTTGTCGAATCCGGCAAAAAGGCTCTTTAAATTGATTGTGTAAGGTTGTGTGTTGGAGATGATGTAGTGCGGCTCGGCCAACCAGTTGAGATAGTCTTCCAAAGCTGTGTAGCCATCACGGTCTTCATCCTTATTGTTATCTGCCACATCAGGATTCAACCCGTTGGCCTTCTCCCACCAATCCGGCATACCATCCTGGTCGGTATCATAATTGGCCGGACGGTATTCTTCAACAATATTCAATCCGGCAAATCCTTCTGAATCGCTCTCCTTGTCAATCAGTCCGGGATACGACGTACGGCTTCCTTTGTAGGTATAGGTCCCCGTCAAAGTTTCCTTTACCATGCGTGTATCATGATTGTCGAAGAATGGTTGGTTACAGCCCACGTCAGAAAGAGTCGTCTTATAGGCCAATTTGGCGGGCTCAATCGTAGCATACGATTCAAAGAACGGCTGATCCACAAAGACATCCCAATTGAGGACTTGTCCGTTAGTCAAGCGATAACGGTAGGTCACATTCTCCTTATCTTCAGTAAGTGTACCGTTCACACTCTCGCGGATATTACCTTTGACATAATAGGATTGTGAACCGCTTCCAGTTCCTTCCAAATCGGCAGTCAACAGGAATGTATTCGTGGTGGCAGGTCCCATTTTGTAGTAGTTGTTCACAAATTGTCCCTGATGTGTACCACCATCGGTGGTGCGGCCACGCCAGTTGTAGCAGACGTTATTGAACATATCATGGTGTCCGGCATACGCACCGCTGCCATCCAATCCTCCTGACATACTCCAATTACGCCCCTCGTTGTGGGCCAGCAGGTTGTGGTGATAACTTCCATAATCACCACCAATGGTTGCCGCATACCCATGACCGGTACCGGCTCCGTAGTTGGCATGGCCTGCGACATTCAACGCCTCGCTGATAAGCGTACGCTGCAACGTCACATTCTTGGCATTTCGTGAGCTGAAAGCCTCGTCGATGGTCCACCCCATTGAACAGTGGTCCATGATGCTATGGTCATTTCCTGCCATACCCATACCATCGCTGGTATTGGGATTGGGCGACTTGCCGTCCCAACTGTCGCCACCGCCCAAGCGCAGGCGCAAAAAGCGGGTGATTCCCTCATTGGCCATACCGAAAGCCTTTCCTCTGAGCATAACACCCGTACCCGGAGCGGTCTGTCCGGCAATGGTCACGTAGGGGTCAGAACATACCAGCCGAGCCTGCAAAGTGATGACACCGGCCACATCGAAGACAATAGTACGGGGGCCGCTCACCTTGGTCAAACCGTAGCGCAAGGTTCCGGGTTGGGGATTAGTGGCATCATCGTCCAAGGAAGTCACATGATAGACACTTCCTCCGCGTCCGCCGGTAGCAAAACGGCCATAGCCTTCCGCTCCGGGGAATGCCAAATGGCGTGGGCGGAAAGTCCACACCTCGCCCTGATAGAGATTACCCTCCGCATCCTCTTCGTCCACACGCCAATAATAGGTGTTCATGGAATAGGCATCCGCCAAGGCATATTTGCCCTCTGTATTGACGGCCACTTCTACCATAGCATCTGACGATGTACCTATATATACATGGTTTTTCACCGCGCTGGTAGCCATCACCCAAGTGAGATCGATGGTTCCATCGTCGCCATCCACGTGCATATCGTTGTTGGTAGGATATGGATCAAGAGCTGTTGTCTTTGGATTAGGTTGGTCAAATACCAAGGCATTGACAAACACACCGGTAGTGGTATAAGTCTCCCCTTCTTCCAATACAGTGGTATAACTGATGGTTACAGGTTCGCCCTCTACCGCTGTAAACTTCACATAAGACTGTCCGGCAGCCGAGGGTATAAGTTCGCGCGAAGATTGCACTACACCGGACAACACCTGTTCTCCATTCACACTCACATTGATTTTAGCCGGATTTGTTTGGTTTCCATCAGTCACATTGTGGTAAGCCAACACCGAATGTTCGCCTGCTGAAAGGCCGGTCAACACCATCTCCAACGTGGAGGAGACACTTGTCAACTGGGGAGTATTGCCATCGGCATCCAAGCCATATACAGCCACACAGTCGCCGACAAGCTTAGAGTTCTTGCTGCTCACAGCATCCTTCCACCAATTGGACTTCATCGTTTGTCCGGACACCGTGGTCCTCAACGTGATTGTAACTCCATTATCCAAAGACAACTGATTGGTCGTAGCTGTATTCACAGCCCATGCCGTGTAACCTGACTCTGTAACCTGACTCTCGCTTCGGCCCGCCAGATTGAAATCAATCTTTTGTGCCATAGTGCCCATCGACATCATGCCTAACAAAGCACTCATCCATAGATGTTTCTTCATATCAGTCGTTTTCAATTATTTATTCTATTTTTTCACCGTCTTCAGACGAAAATTAACGGGAACATACATTTTAACCGGCACTGGCTTCCCCTCCAAATATCCCGGCTTCCACTTGGGCATAGACTTTACCACACGAAGGGCTTCGTTGTCAAGCAAAGGATTGACCTTGCGTTCCACCTTGACATTGACAATGGAACCATCGGGATTGACAGTGAAACCTATGCGGACAGAACCCTGAATACGTTTCTTTACAGCTTCCTGAGGATATTTCACATTTTGGGCAAGAAACTTTTTGTAGGCAACGTCGCCGCCACGGAATTGAGGTTTCGGATTGACTTCACTCTCACGATAAAGCACGCGACGCATATAGGTGCCCCCCTCGAGACGTCCCTGCACCTCGTCGTTATAACCGACTGCGACCTGTTGTCCTTGAGCCGCCGGTACGGTCTGCACCGGCTGTTTTTCTACGACAGATGTCACCGGTACGGAATCTTTTGCAGTAAGAAGCGTGGCTTCAGCAACTCCTCCATCTGCCGTCTTACTGCCTTTTAACATCGAGCAACCTGCCACAAGCCCAACAAGCAAGAACGAAGCTGCATTTCTGACAATTTGTTTCATATGGATTGCATATATTACTCTATCGGGAAAAGATAAAACTTACGGCCCACATTGGGGTCAATCATCCATTGGTCAACCACAATGTGCGGGTCAAGAGCCTTAATCTTCAACGTGTGACTGCCACTGCCAAGATGGAGTTTCAACTCACGCACAGCCTGCCCACGAAGCACATTCTGCTTCCATCCTTCAGAGCGGAATTTCTCCTTCAACGTATAAACAGTAGGTGCTGCATCATCCACACTGACACTGAAACGGAGGTCTCCACCATCATTGGGCTGAGTAGGAATCAGAGCCACACGCAACACTGATTCACCATCTTTGTCGGTCGTAAAGTTATAGGTCAGTTCGCCATCCTTAGGCAGGGCTACGGCGTTCATGCTGTGGCCGAGCATCTGCACGGTTTCGGTTCCGTCACTTGCCTGATCATAGTCGCAGGCATTGCGTACCATCGCCCCGTCAAGTTCAATGGGATGTTTTTCACGCTTGGGAGCTTTCTGCAGATACATCTGAACCTCCTCATCGGTGAGTAGAATAGGCAATACGGGGGCACCAAACACGGGCAAATCGCGCGGCGTCATTGTCATCGAGCGATTCCACTTGCCGGCAGACATCGTTTCGTTATAATACTTCGTCATCAAACGGATTTCTTGATAAGCCTTTTGACTTTTGGCCGTAGCCACATAGGCAGGTGTGGGATTATCCAAAGAGCCATTGCGTGGATTACCGCTGGCATACTGACGAGCACGCTGGGCCTCCAGTATCTTGGTGGCATGGGCGGCAGCAGCCAGCACCGGATACTTAATGGCAGCATAATAGGCATCTTTCAATTCGGGGCGAATGTTTTCTTCCTGCTCCTTCACCACTTGGCAGACCTCCTCGTAGCGTTCCAAATAACGGTCAAGTTCATTGCCGAAAGCCTGTGTATTGAAAGCCGTGTTACGGACCTGACTCAAACCGCGGTCGTAGGTTGTTTTGCTGACCTCCACCTGAGTCCATCCCATAAATTCAGGACGACGCTGTCCGCAGAGACGGAAGAACTCGTGCATGGCAGGGAAGAGTTTCTCGCCCACCTCGTTGCCAAACTGGCGGCAGAGCCATGCCTTATAGTGGTCGTTGATGGTCTGGCCATTGACACAATCTATATTCCAGGCCATGTCAAGGAAAAGCTCCATGTCGTAACCCGCGACCTTAGGGTCGTGTACATTGCATATCCAAATCTTTCTGACATTGTGATCGTAAGCGGCACGCATTTCATTATAAATCAAGCCTGGTTGGGTGGTGGTCAGCCAGAGGTAATCGTGTGGACGCCCCCAATAGCTCAAGTGATAATAGACACCACCGCCACCGATACGTTTTTGTTCATCCGGGCCAGAGAGACGGGTCATGTAGCCATAGTTGTCATCGCACCACATCAAGGTGACATATTCAGGAACCTTGAGTCCGCGCTCGTAAATCTCCAACACTTCTTTATAGGGCACAAACACCTGTGTCTGTTCGGACGGATCACCAACGTACTTTTTGAGCAAATCTTGCTGATCGTCAATCACCTGTTGCAGGGCGTCAAACTTCTCCTGCATGGTCTTCACACCCTCCATCGAGCCGTCGTGAATACCACGCATACCGATGGTGAACATGTTGTTCTGCGACTTGCTGACCTCCTGCAGACGCTCAATCCAATAATTGTGCACTCCCTCCTTGTTGGTGATGTAGTTGAAGCGTCCGCGCGTCTTCTCGTCCCACTCATCTACATTATTGCGCAACAACGGTTCGCAATGGCTTGTACCAATAACAATGCCACAGCTGTCAGCTACAGCCTTGGCACCTTCAACTTTGAAAAAAGCGGTCGTACCCTCGTGCATTCCCGGCCAAATGGCATTGGCACGCAAACGCATGAGCAGTTGGAATAGCTTCTTATAAGCGTTTGAACCAATGTAACCAAACTTTCCAGGTTCATAATTGCCATAGCTCCAGGGACGGGTTGACCAATCTTCGTCGTTCAGGAAGATACCCCGATACTCCACAGAAGCACCTTGTGTGGTCTTGAATTCGCTATCGATGGTAAGCGTCTGTTTCTTCTCTGGCACCAAATCGCCCCACCATATCCAAGGACTTACACCGGCCATGCGCGAAAGTTCCAACACGCCGTAGGCCGCGCCCCGGCCATTGACACCGACAATGGTTATCTGACCATTGATGACAGCAATATGGAAAGCGTCAGTCTTCAATTTCAGTTCATCAACGGGTACACCGGCCTTGGCAAGCGCCTTCACCACACTGCTCGAAGCCTTGTCCAGCTGCACCACACGGATGGCTGCCTGCTTCTCGCCAGTCTTCACCGCCTGTTTACCCGTAACGGCATCCATATCGTTGGCAAACATCTCCAGTGCGACAGTCACCACAGGGTCCACCTTCTTCTGTACAGAATATGTCACCGGGGTCTTTCCGTCATACCATTCCACACTCTCGGCCATCGCTACACCTGCAAGTGAAAACATTACTGCAATTACCAACAATCTGATTAAGAAATTTCCTTTCTTCATACATTAAGAGTTTAATGATATCAGTCCTTTTCGCGGCAAAGATATACATTAATCTCAGAAAAAAAGCAATGACACATTTTAATTTAATAAAAATAACAAAAAAGGGCCGTGTCATTGGTGACACAGCCCTTTCAACTATATTTTGTAATTCTTCCAATTACTCAGCACGCAGAGTGAAACGCTTGAAAGCCACGATCTTCAATTCGGGATCTGTTTCCTTCAACAC
>CAZTPB010000064.1:0-11144 GCA_964614555.1 uncultured Bacteroides sp. | reverse complement strand
ATACTCGTTCTTTGCCATGTATGCCAACATCGACGGCTTCACTTACGGCGAAGAGGAGGTACCCATGAACGAGCGTCCGGAGCTCGACCGTTGGATACTCTCCGTGCTCAACTCACTCATCAAGGAGGTGGACGCTTGCCTGGCCGACTATGAGCCTACACGCGCCGGACGCCTTGTACAGGAATTTGTGAACGACAACCTTTCCAACTGGTTCGTTCGCCTGAGCCGCAAACGTTTCTGGGGAGGAGGAATGACCACCGACAAACTCTCGGCCTACCAGACACTCTACATCTGTTTGGAAACCGTAGCCAAACTGATGGCCCCCATCGCTCCCTTCTTTGCCGACCGTCTCTATATGGATCTCATTGCCACCACCGGACGTGATAACGTGGAGTCAATCCACCTGGCCAAGTTCCCCGAATGCAACGAAACACTCATCGACGAAGCATTGGAAGCCCGCATGAAGATGGCTCAAGACATCACCTCGATGACCCTTGCCCTCCGCAAGAAGGTGAACATCAAGGTGCGCCAACCGCTTCAGTGCATCATGATACCTACCGTAAGCGAAGAACAGAAAGCACACATCGAAGCCGTGAAGTCGCTCATCATGAACGAGGTGAACGTCAAGGAGGTGAACTTTGCAGAAAGCTCTACCGGCCTGCTGGTGAAGCGTGTGAAGTGTAACTTCCGTGTGATGGGTAAGAAGTTCGGCAAGCAGATGAAAGCCGTAGCCGCCGCCATGGAAGCACTCAACCAAGAGGCCATTGCTTTGTTGGAGAAGGAAGGAACTTACACACTGACCATCGACGGTGCACCCTTGACTGTAGAGGTGGCCGATGTGGAAATCATCAACGAGGACATCCCCGGATGGCTCGTGGCCAACGAAGGCAAACTGACCGTAGCTTTGGAGGTGGAGGTGACCGAAGAACTCCGTCGTGAAGGTATTGCCCGCGAATTGGTAAACCGCATCCAGAATATTCGTAAGGGAAGCGGTTTCGAAATAACCGACAAAATCAACGTGACACTGAGCCACCACGAGCAGACTGACGCCGCCGTAGAAGCCTACAAGGAGTACATCTGCACTCAGGTGCAAGCCACTACCCTCACTTTGGCCGATGCTGTAGAGGGAACAGAACTCGACTTCGACGACTTCAAGTTGGTGGCTCGCGTGGAAAAAGCATAATTAATTAACCTAAATACTTTAAACACTATGTCAGAAAAGACAAGATACTCGGATGCCGAGTTAGAAGAATTTCGCGCCATTATCCTCCACAAGTTGGAGTTGGCTCAGCGCGACTACGACTCCATGAAAGCGAGCCTTATGAATACCGATTGTAACGGTGTGGATGACACATCGCCCACATTCAAGGTATTGGAGGAAGGAAGCAACACCATGACCAAGGAAGAGACTACCCGTCTGGCCGAACGTCAGTTGAAGTTCATCGGAGACCTCAAAGCCGCTCTCATCCGTATCGAAAACAAAACCTACGGTGTCTGCCGCGTGACAGGCAAGTTGATTCCTGCCGAACGTCTGCGTGCCGTGCCTCATGCCACACTCAGCATTGAGGCAAAGCAGATGAAAAAGTAAAAAGAGTGAAAAGAACCGAACGGACCGGACCCTCCCCCTTACCCCTCCACAAAGGAGGGGAGTAGATAGCACAACAAAACATTCTACTCCTTCCCCTTGGGGAAGGCTGGGAAGGGGTCCGGTCCGTTAACTAAACAACAACCAACAATGACAAAAGGCAAACTCGCAACCCTCATCGTGACGGCCATTCTACTGGTTGACCAAGCCATCAAAATCTGGGTGAAGACCAATATGTGTCGCGGAGAAAGCATCCGCATCACTGATTGGTTCTTTATCTATTTTACAGAAAATCCAGGCATGGCATTCGGTATGGAAATATTCAACAAACTGTTTCTCACTTCTTTCCGCATCGTGGCCGTTGTGGCTATCATCTGGTATTTGTGGAAATTGTGCAAGGATGCAACAGGCAAGATACCTACAGGCTACATAGTCTGCTTGTCTTGTATATTGGCGGGTGCGTTGGGAAATATTTTCGATTGTGTCCTGTATGGACAGGTGTTCAGTGAGAGTACAACATACAAGGTGGCTGAGTTTGTCCCCTTCGGTGAAGGTTATGCCCCCCTCTTTTATGGTAAGGTGGTGGATATGTTTTATTTTCCTTTGATTGAGACCAATTGGCCATCTTGGATGCCTTTTGTAGGTGGAGAGCATTTTATATTCTTCAGTCCGATATTCAATTTTGCCGATGCTTCTATCAGTTGCGGTATCATAGCGTTGTTACTTTTTTACAGCCGCTATCTCAATCGTGAACAAGAACCGGCTAACAACGAACAGAACGAACCAACTACATTATCATGAATCGAAATCTTTCCAGCTTGTCACAATGGATTCATCGCCATTCGGCTCTGTGGGTTGTCGGTGGACTTTCATTATTGGCTTCCTGTACGGTGAAGGTTCCTTCTCATATCATTCAGGAGCGAGAGATGGAAAATCTTTTGTATGATTACCATCTGATGCAGGCTATGGCCGGTGATTTGGGTGGAGGAAGCAATGTGAAGCGTATGCAGTATGAACAATATGTCTTCGACAAGCATGGAGTGACGGAGGCTGAGTTTGATTCTTCGCTGGCTTGGTATATGCGTAATACACGAAAGATGGAGGAGATATACCGCAAGCTCAATACCCGGTTTATGGCTCAGAAAGAGGCTTTGGCTGCTGTAGCACTTCCCAATCAGCGGATTGACAAAATCTCCAACGTCGGTGATACAGTGGATGTCTGGCCAGATTATCGGTTGCTGCGTCTGACAGATGCTCCGATGAGAAACCGGGTATCGTTTACCCTTTCGGCAGACAGCAACTATCATGTGCGCGACTCGTTTGTATGGCAAATGCAGGCTTGTTTCCTTGGGGAGAAGGTAGTACGTACGCGTGCAGTGATGACTCTGACGCTTTTCATGGATAAGGATACTATAGGTGCTACGGCGGGTATTGATTCGACTGGAAGATATGTCTTGACCTTGCATTGTGATTCGAACTATGCATTGAAGCAAATGGTAGGAAATATCTATTATTATCCGTTGGAGAAAGATACGATACCCTCTGTCAATCCTGGAAATTTATCTGACAATCTGATACTTAGTGGGATAAGCCTCGTGCGATACCATCGTACGGATACAACTGTAGTGGCTGCTATGGTCACAGATTCGGTGAAGGCGGGACAGGATGCGAAATCGGAAGAAGCAAGCAAGAAGCCAGCACAAGAAACCGTTGTCAAACAGGTTGAAAAGGTTGTTGGGAGAAATGAACAGAGCCTTCGTCAGACACGGCGAAGCCTGATAAAGAAGAGTATCGACAAAGAATGACCACGGCACATTCCTCCTCCTCTCCCCTCTCCTCTTTTGTAGCTTATGCCGTCCATCGGTTGGTAGCTGCCGATGGCTTTTTGTGTAGCGGTATGGCTATTGTCATTTTAGATTCTTCCAGCCGTCAGGTTCTCAGTTGGCAACCTTTCGATGGTGTAGAGCGTCCGCACACCCAATGGTTGGGGGGGACTGTCATTCTTTCTCATTGTCAACAACTTCCTCCGTCCTTGTCGGTCCGGAAGCAGTATAGTTTGCAAGCATGGGTGGAAAATCTTGCTTGTCACGTCTCATCGTCAGTCTTTCCGATTTATGCTTGGCATATTCCCTCTATCGAAGATTCGGATTTGTTATCTGTTCCAGTCAAACTTTGAATAGATAGAAGAAAAGTAAGGTGTGCATTCTACGTTTTATTTGCAAAAAACATGGAATGCACACTCTTTATAAATGCAAGTGAATGCGAGATTATGCGTACATATTTACGATGGCTTCGTAAAGTTCTTGCTTACCGCTAACCTGCTTGGGTTCACCATTAGCTTTGGCATAGGCTACAATGTCTTCAAGGGTGAGCTTGCCTTCTTCAAACTCCTTACCCTTACCGCTGTCGAATGAAGCGTAGCGTTCGGTCAACATCTTCTTGTAAGGTGACTCTTCAAGCAATGCTGCTGCACTTTCAAGGGCGCGTGCCATAGCATCCATACCGGCGATGTGAGCGATGAAGATGTCTTCAAGGTCGGTAGAGTTGCGACGGGTCTTGGCATCGAAGTTGGTACCGCCGTTACCGAAACCACCGTTGCGGATGATGTGGATGAAAGCTTGGATAAGTTCGTAGTTGTCGATGGGGAACTGGTCGGTGTCCCAACCGTTCTGGTAGTCACCACGGTTGGCGTCGATGGAGCCGAGCATACCGTTGTCAACGGCTACGGCCAGTTCGTGTTCGAAGGTGTGTCCGGCCAATGTGGCGTGGTTCACTTCGATGTTCACCTTGAAGTCGTTCTCCAGACCGTGCGCCTTGAGGAATCCGATGACGGTCTCAGTGTCCACGTCGTACTGATGCTTGGTGGGTTCCATAGGTTTCGGTTCGATGAGGAATGTTCCCTGGAAACCTTTGCTGCGTGCATAGTCGCGTGCGATGGTCAGCATCTGTGCGAGGTGTTCCTTTTCGCGCTTCTGGTCGGTGTTGAGCAGACTCATATAGCCTTCGCGTCCACCCCAGAAGACGTAGTTCGTTCCGCCGAGTTCGATGGTTGCATCGATGGCGTTCTTGATTTGCACGGCTGCGCGAGCCACTACGTCAAACTCGGGATTTGTGGCAGCACCGTTCATGTAGCGCTTGTGACCGAACACGTTGGCCGTACCCCAAAGGAGTTTGATGCCAGTTTCGGCCTGCTTCTGCTTCAGGTAAGCCACCACTTCCTTCAGGTTGGCTTCGTACTCTTCGATGGTTTCGGCCTCGTTGCAGAGGTCTACGTCGTGGAAGCAGTAGTAACCGATACCCATCTTCTGCATGAACTCGAAGCCGGCATCTACCTTATCCTTGGCTGCCTGTACGGCGTCGGTGGCTGCATTCCAAGGGAAAGTCTTTGTTCCGCCTCCGAACTGGTCGCCACCTTCTGCACAGAGTGTGTGCCACCAGGCCATGGCAAACTTCAGCCAATCTTTCATTTTTTTGCCCATTACGACCTTTTCTGCATCATAGTAGCGGAAAGCCATGGGGTTTCTACTTTCTTTTCCTTCAAATTTGATTTTTTCGATTCCAGGGAAATACTCTTTTTTTTCCATACTCTTTTTATTAAATGAATATTATTTATTGGGGTGTTTAACGTTTTTATATTCAGAGGTTTGATTTCCAACGTTCGTATGCTTCTGTATAAGCGGCGCGGTCTGCTTCTACGGGTTCGATGACTTTGATTCTTTCCAGTGTGGCAAAAGCTTCGTTGTGGTCTTTATAGATGCCTGCCCCCATACCTGCTCCCTTGGCTGCACCTACGGAGCCATCGGTGTCATAGAGTTCGATGGTGGCACCTGTAACCCCTGCTAATGTGTCGCGGAAGATGGGGCTGAGGAACATATTGGCGTTGCCGGCATGAATCTTGGAAATGTCCATGCCCATGTTTTGCATGATTTCGATACCGTATTTAAAGGAGAATACGATGCCTTCTTGGGCTGCCCTGAGCAAATGTGCTTTGCTGTGTGTGTTGAAACTGATACCGCTGATGGTACATCCTACTTCGCGATTTTGGAGCATACGTTCGGCTCCGTTGCCGAAAGGTAGGATGCTCACTCCCTCACAGCCGATGGGTACTTGGGAGGCAAGGTCGTTCATCTCGGCATACGAGATATTTTCGGGAGCTACGGTACGTTTTATCCATGAATTAAGGATGCCTGTTCCGTTGATGCATAATAATACGCCCAAACGTGGGTCGGTAGTCGTATGATTGACATGTGCGAAAGTGTTGACACGTGATTTAGGATCATAATCAGTCACTCCGTTTACTCCATATACCACACCTGATGTGCCGGCAGTAGATGCTATTTCTCCAGGATTGAATACGTTCAATGAGAGGGCGTTGTTGGGTTGGTCGCCGGCACGATAGGTAACGGGAGTGCCTGCTTTTAACCCCAATTCGGCTGCTGCTTGATTCGTTATTCTTCCCTGTTCGGAGAAGGTCGGTCGGATGGTTGGGATGATTGAGCGGTCAAATCCATAATAGTCCATCAAGAAATTAGCGATGTCATTGTTTTGGAAGTCCCAAAACATACCTTCTGACAAACCTGAAATGGTGGTGCAGGCTTCACCCGTCATCCGCATGGCGATGTAGTCACCGGGCAACATGATTTTGTCAATGCGTTCGAACAAGGCCGGTTCATATTCTTTTACCCATGCCAATTTGGACGCGGTGAAATTGCCCGGTGAGTTGAGCAGGTGTTTCAGACAGTGCTCCTCCCCTATCTCTTTGAAAGCCTTTTCACCGTAGGGCACTGCCCGCGAGTCGCACCAGATGATGGAGGGACGGAGTACTTGTTGGTTTTTGTCCACGCAAACCAGTCCGTGCATTTGGTAAGAGATGCCTATAGCCGCCACTTCGTCAGCTGAAATGCGGCTATCGTTCATAACAGCTTGTGTAGCCAGTTTCAGGTTTTCCCACCACATTTGCGGGTCTTGTTCTGCCCAACCCGGTTGTATGGCCTTGATTGGAGCTTCGCTTTTCGGATAGAAGGCTGAAGCAACACATTTGCCACTTTCGGCATTGACCAGACTGGCCTTTACCGATGAACTTCCTATGTCAAATCCTAAAAGATACATAACTTTATAATTTATGATTTATGATTCGTGATATATAATTATGAGTTGTTTGTAGTTGCTTTTTATTTGGGAACTTTGGTCTTATCGAACTTGTAGTAGCGGGCAGCTCTGTGGGGTACCCCAGTCTCACGCTCATCCAATGCTACAACGTAAGGCATTTGTGAAATGCGTTTGTGGAAATTGCGGACATCAAATTTCCTGTCATATACAAGTTCGAATAATTTCCTCATTTGTGTTGCTGTAAATTTTCGTGGCAGCAGACCAAAAAGGAATGATGGATTCAATTCTGCTTGGTTACGGATATAGAATAGTGCCTCCTGAATAATCTGTTTGTGATCAAAAGCCAATAGATCCACTTCTTGTACAGGTTTCCAACAAGGAGCATATTTATAGTTGGTGAACATTGCTTTTTTATCAACTTTCAGCAGCGATAGGTAAGCAACAGTGATGATGCGATCTACGGGAGCCTTCAGGCTGTGCAGTCTTTCTAACCAAAGTGTGTCCTTAGGATTGGAAGTGCGATTTTTGTCTCCGAACGTCTTGAATTGGTCCATCCGTACATTCTTCAGTCCTGTCAAGTCGGATAGTACCCTACTGGCAGCTTCGTCCAAATCTTCATCCATATATATAAGGCTTCCAGGCAATTTGGTATCACAGAAATCCTTGTCCACAACTCCTTGTCGTTTGACAAGCAATACGCTCAGTTGTTCCCCATCAAAACCTATCAGTACACAATCTACTGATACGTGTGGGTTTACTTTCCGATAACAATTCAGTATATCCTGTCTCATTATAGTTCTTTTTTTGTTTGCAAATGTAGAAGTATTTTTTTAGGTTGGTATATTTTTAATTGAATATTTTACATAATATAACACATTGACGCTCAAATATACAAATATCGTATGTTGAACAATATGAAAATTGTAGTTCGTGTGATGGGTAAGATTATAGATACATTCCTGCCTTACGTATTTCTTTCTGATACTATGGGAATATGTCGCAAATCATTATATTTCAGTTGGATGCAACATCTAAAACCCTTTTTCCTTTCTTTTTATGCGAAAAATATTTGAGAAAAGTGAATGAATTAAAGAAAAAAGGCTTACCTTTGTCTGCAAATTAGTGAACAACCCCTTTTTAATCAATAAAATAATAAATAAAATACTTTGTATGAAAAAGAAAATCTTGATTTTGGATGATAAGGAAACAATAGCAAAAATCCTTCATATATATCTGATGGGTGACTATGATTGTATTTGGCTTTCTGATGGTTTGCAGGGGATGAAATGGTTACAGGAAGGAAACACGCCCGACCTTATTATTTCGGACATCCGTATGCCGGAAATGCGTGGAGATGATTTCTTGGAATGGTTGAAACAGAATGAATTATTCAAGCATATTCCGGTCATCATGCTCAGTAGCGAAGACAGTACGAGTGAACGTATCCGTCTGTTGGAAATTGGTGCAGCCGACTATATCGTGAAACCATTCAATCCTTTGGAATTGAAGGTGCGTGTGAAGAAGATTATCTGATGATGTAATATTATAGTTGGGATAAGAATAATTATTAAAGAAAGGAGAAAAGATGATAAATGTCGTATTCTTGGGTAACAGTACAGTGTTGAAAGACAGACTTCAATTGTTACCGGGTACAAATGTCATGTTTGCTGCCGGTTACAAGGATGTAATCCGTGTATGCAAGCAATTGTCATCTACTACGGGGAGTAATTATAATGTGGTGCTTTATGAGAAACGGAGCATCAATGAAGATATCACCTCTATCACATATTTGCGTAAAAAATTGCCTATGGGGTATCTTATCCTGATGGCGGACTCAATTGATGATGGTGAACGGGCTACATACCTTTCATGTGGAATCAATGATACATTGATGACAGGAGCATCAATTTCTGAAATCTCGCAGAAATTGGAATTTATAGAGCGCAAGAGGGAAATGCTTTTTACAAACCAGACAAGTAAAGAACTTATTCTCCGCTTTAAGATTCCTTTGTGGAAACGTGTCTTCGACATTGTCTTCTCTATCGGTGCTCTGATTGTGTTGTCTCCTGTCTTTTTGCTTACGGCTATCGCTATTAAGTTGGAAAGTAAAGGACCGGTATGGTATAAGAGCAAGCGTGTAGGAACTAACTATACGATTTTTGATTTCTTGAAATTCCGTAGTATGTATGTGGATGCTGACAAACGCCTGAAAGAGTTTGAGCAGCTGAATCAATACAACAATGATGAGGATGAAGATGCTGCATACCGTTCGGCTGCTACGATGGACAGTGAGGAAGACGTTATGCTGATTTCCGATGACTTTATCATATCGGAGAAGGAACTCAATTCACGAAAAGTACAACAGCAGAAAAATGCTTTTGTGAAGTTGGAAAATGATCCCCGTATAACCCGTGTCGGACGGTTTATAAGGAAATACAGTATTGATGAATTGCCTCAGTTGGTCAATATTCTCAAGGGAGACATGTCGGTGGTGGGTAATCGGCCTCTTCCTCTCTATGAAGCTGAGTTGTTGACAAGTGACGAATGTATTGACCGCTTCATAGCTCCGGCAGGGCTTACAGGATTGTGGCAAGTGGAGAAACGTGGAGATTCTGGAAAATTATCGGCAGAAGAGCGGAAGCAACTTGATATCACATATGGACGTACCTATTCGTTTGCATTGGATATGAAGATCATATTCCGCACATTGACTGCTTTTGTGCAGAAAGAAAATGTCTGATAGAAATATGATAATGTCTAATATATAATAAGGTATAGAAAAAAGATTGGTTGTCAGAAAAAAGTGACCTAAGGAAATATCAACAGTTTAATGTGAAAACGAAAATGGAGAAAAGAAAATTGGTTATAGTAGCTTCGCTATTGTGGGGGGCATCGTTGTATGCACAGGAGCAAGCTGGTGATTCGTTAGCTGCATCTCATCCGGAGAGTCAGATACAAGCCGGCTTTTTCGATTCCAATTCATGGGATGGCATTGATTATTCTGAATTCAAACTTCCACCGTTGGGGATATTGTTTGAGAATGCCAAGTCAACACCCTCCATTGAACTGTTAGAAAAGGAACGGCGTCTTGCTGAGAAAATATTGTCGAAGGAGAAACGGGCATTTTTGGGCTTCTTCCGGTTGCATGCCAATTATTCATACGGTAATACCAGTTCTACCAGTACGGCGACGGATGTCACCACTCCTCTTTATACATTTTCCAGTGGTGCAGAGACCAATTATTGGAATGTCGGTGCCAGTGTGAACATTGGTCTTGAAACTCTTTTTGATCTTGGAGGACGCATCAACCGTCAGCGTCTGGAAGTGGAAAAAGCAACCATTCAGAAAGAGATTGCTTTTGACGAATTGAAGCGTGAGATAGCTACTATTTATGTTCGTATTACCAACAATCTGATAGCTCTGAAGACGGCTGCGGAGAATGCAGCCGCATATCGTGGTGCCGGTCTGATGTCGGAGCAGCAGTTCAGGAATAATATGATGACCATACAGCAAGTGGCCGAAGTACGTCGTTGGGAAAACAGTGCGGTACAGTCCTATCAGGCTATCCAGTCTCAAATCAGTACGGATATCATCATGCTTGAAATTTTGACACACACACCTATAATCACCAACTCTATTTCTGAAACACAAATTTACAATTAAATAAAGCATTTGAATTATGGAGTACTTCAGATATATCGTCCGTTTTCTTTATCGTATCCGTTGGTATTTGGCCATTCTTCCATTGTTGGCTCTGGTAGTAGCATGGCTTCTTACCCGCAATCTGGAAAAAGAGTATAATGTAAAAACAACTATTTATACTGGAATTATTTCGGGGTATAATATAGAGACCGGTACCAGTGTGTCAGCGGCAAATTCTGCGGTCAATATGGCCAATCTGATTCACATCATTACCACCGAACGCACCTTGAAGCAGGTTTCGCTCCGGTTGTTTGCCCGTGTGATGACTTATGGTGACGAGCATCAAAGCAACAATTACATTACGGCGGAACATTTTCGGGAACTGAACGCTTCTGTTCCTCAAGAAATCAAAGCTTTGATTGACAAACGCAGTGAAAGGAAAACAGTAGAGAATCTGTTGGCATACGAACGTCCTTCATCAAGTAATTTCATTTATGGATTATTGAATTACGGACATCCCTATTTCAGCATCGGAGTATTGTCGAGCAAAATCAAAGTGGCCCGTTTGGAAAACAGCGATTTGATAGAAATCGGTTATTCGTCCAATGATCCTGGAATAGCCTTTAATACGTTGGAAATTCTCAATGAGGAGTTTATCAAACAATATCAAGATATTCGTTTCGGCGAAACGGACAATGTCATCAAATTTTTTGCTGGTGAGGTGGCCCGTCTTTACAAGATGCTGACTAATGCGGAAGATTCATTGATTTCCTACAATGTGGCCAAGCGTATCATTAATTATGGTGAA
>CAZTPB010000063.1:0-11219 GCA_964614555.1 uncultured Bacteroides sp. | reverse complement strand
ACCTTATTTAATATAGGAATCCGAACAACCACAATGGAATCTGATTGCCATGTCCAACCTCTGCTTTATGTAGTGCATAACAGATGGAGAGGTTGTTCTTTACCACGCGGTATCCTTCGGTGCAGATGCGGAATGAGAGTTTCTCGTCCACGAGAAAAGAGGTGCCTTTGTCTCCTTTGTTCACCTTATGGTCTTTCCAGAGCATATTCAGGAAAAACGTTTCGAGCACATGCTGTTCTTCCACTTTCACGGGGTAGATGCTATACATAAGATTGGTGTTGTGCATCATGATGCGCGCGGGCTTTTTGGGAAATTCGTCGCCCTTGCTGTAAACCATGTTGATAAGGCGTGCATCAGCCAGATACTTGATGTAGTTCATCACAGTGGCTCTCGAAGTCTTTATATCGACAGCCAATTGGCTGACGTTGGGGGCTACAGGACCATCTACGGCAAGCAGATAGAGCAACTTCTTGATTTTGGAAAGGTACTTCAACTCTATTTGTTTGATGAGCAGGATATCTACTTCAATCATCATGTTCATCGTTTTGAGCAGATTTTCCGAGAAATTCCGCTTTTCGAGGAAAAAAGGGTAGAAACCGTGATGCATATAGTCCTGAAAGTAATCCAACGGACGCACTTTGGGGAGTATGGTCTTGACGATGTGTTCGTGATTGTTGAGAATCTCATCAAGTGTATATGCGGGAAAATTGCACCCTGTCTGCAAATTGAGGAATTCGCGGAAAGAGAATCCACGCAGGTTGTATGACTTCACGATGCCATTGAGTTCAGGATTCTCCTCTTTGAGGCGCATTACTGATGAACCGGTGAAGACAATCTTCAATCCAGGATAGCGGTCGTAGCATTGGCGGAGTTCACGACTCCAATCGGGCTGCTTGAAGACTTGGTCGATGAGCAGTACCCGTCCGCCCCGTTTTTGGAATTCTCCGGCAAAGTCTGCAATGCCCCTTCCCTGAAAATAGAAGTTATTCAAGTTGATGTAGAGGCAAGAACGGTCGGTGCCGAATTTTTCCTTGGCATATTGAAGCAGGAAAGTGGTCTTCCCCACGCCACGAGTCCCCTTGATGCCTATCAGCCGGGCACTCCAATCGATTTCGTCCATCAGGTCGCGTCGCACCAAAGAGCTGCTGATATGTTCTACGAGGTAATTATGTGTGCGGTAAAAAACTTCCATTCCTGAGATATTTTTTCCTTAGTTATATACAATTTGGGTGCAAAGGTAATAAGAATTCCCTTATTTGCAAAGTAGGGATAGCAAAATATTCATTCGAATCTGAACTTTTTTGTATCTTTGCTGCCAATTAACAGAATTTAGTGCATAGAGCATGGATGTACACCTCTTCAATCCCGACAACGATTTGGCTTTAGCCAATGGTAATGCCAACTATTTGCCACCACACAATGTACGGAGGATGGCGGTTGATCTGGCTATGCTTCCAGTATGGTATGCTGGACCTTCTGACAAAGTGCTTGTTCCCGATAGTGAGGTGGAATATTATTGGAGCAAAACTTTATCAAACAAATCCTTTCTATTTGAAAACAAATGGATTACGAATATTGAAAATATCCCCGACGCTACATTCTGCCCTTGGGGGTGGAATCCTTCATTGGTCAAGCGGTTGGCTTTACTCGGTGTAGCTTCTGAGCGGTTGCCCTCACCGGACAGGATGAAGGCTTTACGGCATGTGTCGAATCGTGCCAGTGCCGTATCGGTGTTGGCCGCTATCAGAGAGCGCTTGGGGGAAAACTATCCGTTGACTGGCGAATCGTGGATATGCCACACCGAAGCAGAAGTCGTTTCACGGGTGAATGCTCTTCCCCATACAATGTTGAAAGCTCCTTGGAGTGGTAGCGGCAAAGGATTGAGGCGCGGTGTAGCCGGAGGTTACTGTCCGCCACTGAGCGGATGGTGTGCACGGATCTTGGAGCAGCAGGGGGCCGTTGTTGTAGAACCGCTTTATAATAAGGTGTGTGATTTCGCTATGGAATTTCATGTCCCTTTTCGGGGAGGAAGACCGGAGTTTGTAGGATATTCCCTTTTCAGTACCAATTCAAATGGAGCCTATGAAGGCAATTGGCTAATGAGTGATACGGATATAGAGGAACGACTTGCGCAATTTGTTGCTCGCACAATCCTGCACGATGTGCGCTGTGTGCTGGCCGACGAACTAGCCCGTCTGCTAGCTCCTTCGGGGTATCAAGGTTATGTGGGTGTGGATATGATGATTTGTCCCCCTGCCCTTCTGCATCCGTGCGTGGAGATAAACTTGCGTATGAATATGGGGATTGTGAGCCATTTGCTCTACGAGCGGTGGCTGACACCTGAGGCAAGGGGGCGTTTTGTCGTAGAATTCTACCCTACGCCTGAAACTTTGTCCTGTGTGCATCGTCAACGAATGGAAGAACAGCCACTCATATGTACACCTGACGGACGGGTATGTTCGGGTTATCTGCCGCTTACTCCTGTCGGAAGGCAGACACAATATGTGGCAGCGATGATGGTTGCACAAAATTTATTCACATAGAGGAATGGTGAAACTGAAGGTGGAACCTTCTCCCAAAATTGATTCCAAATAGACATCACCACCATTCTTACGGGCAAAATCTTGGCAAAGGAGCAATCCCAATCCGGAGCCTTCTTCGTTGTTGGTTCCGTATTTACTGAAGTGTGTAGCCGTATGGAAGAGTTTTCTTTGGTCCTCTTCGCTGATGCCGCATCCGAAGTCGCGCACGCTCACACGGGCAAAAGATTCGCCTTCAGGTTTGACGGAAACGATGATGCGTTCGCCAGAATTGCTGAACTTGATAGCATTGCTCAAAAAATTACGGAGAACGGTTTTGAACATATCGATGTCGGCATAAACATTCAAAGCCTCGCAATTACCCATCTCGATGCGTATGTTTTTGGCTTCGGCCACCATACGGAATACCTCAATGACGGAGATTACAATCTCGTCTACAAGGAATTTTTGTGCTACAACATTCAGTCTTCCTACTTGACTTTTTGTCCATTTCAACAAATTGTCCAACAGGGCAAATACCTCTTCTGCCTGTGTGTTTACCATCGAGAGCATATTGTGTACATCTTCGCCTACGGTGTCAGGTGAAACCGTTTCCGTGAGCATGTTGAGCACCATCTTTACCGTGCTCATAGGTGAACGCAAATCGTGAGCTATCACCGAATAAAGTTTGTCGCGACCTGCAATAGTACGTTGCAACTCTTCGTTTTGCTGGCAAATGAGGCGTTTGGCAGCCACCAACGATAGCTGGTATTTTACACGGACAATCAATACCTCTTTGTTGAAGGGCTTGGATATGAAATCGTTGGCTCCCATACGAAATCCGCGCACGATGTCTTCGGAGGTGTTCAAAGCCGTCAGAAAGATGATGGGGATTTCTGAAGTCCCGGCTTCCGAACGAAGTATTTGTGCAGCTTCATATCCGGTCATCCCCGGCATCATGACATCAAGCAGGATAAGGTCGGGGTGCTCTGTGCGTGCTTGTTCGATAGCCGTTTTACCATCAGATGCCGTAATGACCTGAAATTTTTCATTGCTCAACATTACTTTCAGCAACAAAACATTGGGCATAACGTCATCTACCACCAATACTTTATAATCAGACGGGTTGATATCTACCGTCACATTGTTTGTAATTTCAGCCATAATGACTTGCTTTTTCTATGCTATAATTTATGTCTATTCGGGAAACGATCAGACTTTTTGAATCTCAAATCTTATCAATAATGTTTCGGAAATATTCAATCATGTGTCCCAATCCTTCGTCCAGTTGTACCTTGGGCTCCCATCCTAATTCTTTTTTGGCCAGTGTAATATCCGGCTTTCGTTGGCGTGGATCGTCATGAGGCAGAGGTTCATAAATGATTTTTGATTCCGACCCAGTCAGTTTGATGACCTTTTCAGCCAGTTCAAGCATGGTAAATTCACCGGGATTACCTATGTTGATAGGGCCTATAAAATCATCGGGAGTATTTTCCATCATCCTTATCATACCTTCTACCAGATCGTCCACATACTGGAAACTACGTGTTTGGCATCCGTCGCCATAGATGGTCAAATCTTGCCCTTTCAGTGCTTGTACTACAAAATTTGACACAACCCTCCCGTCGTGTGCCAACATCCGGGGACCATAAGTGTTGAATATACGGATAATCTTCACCCGTACCCCATGACGACGATGGTAATCCATAAAAAGCGTCTCGGCACAACGTTTCCCTTCGTCATAGCACGAACGGATACCGACAGGATTGACATTTCCCCAATATTCTTCAGGTTGTGGATGTATAGCAGGATCGCCATAGACTTCACTGGTCGAAGCCTGTAGGATTTTTGCATTAGTACGCTTGGCTAATCCGAGCATATTGAGTGAACCCACAACGGCTGTCTTGGTCGTCTGTATAGGGTCGTGCTGGTAATGTATGGGCGATGCCGGACAAGCAAGGTTGTATATTTCGTCCACCTCTGCCCAATAGGGATTGACAATGTCATGGCGTACTAACTCAAAGTTGGGTTTTCCTATCAAATGCCATACATTTTCTTTACTGCCCGTATAATAGTTGTCCAAACAGATAACATCATGACCATTGTTCACTAACCGAGTACATAGATGTGAGCCTATAAATCCGGCTCCACCACTGACTAAGATTCTTTTCATCCTATAATTTGAGATAATGGTTCTATAGTATTTTCACAATTTAATAGGAGCAAAAGTAGATATTGTTTTTCATTTTTGCAACTTTTTGATGAGAAATATGTAATTTTGCTATCTGAAAGTTGAAAAAGCAGGATGTGAAAATGGGAAATATCAAGCAAATTTATAAATATCCGAATAGTGTTGGGTTTTGCCGGTTCTGAATTTATGCCGCAAAAGACCATCGCTATACAATACTATCAAGAACGAACTTTTCAAAGGCATGGAGCAGAAAAAAATGCAGCAGGCTGCATTGCCAGTCGCAGCAGGCTGGGATTGCGGTTGCAGCCTGCTGCGATTGTCCACGTAGCCCGCTGCATTTTTTCTTAATAATTCACTTTTGTATGTTAACGATTTCCGTTGACTGCTTTCTATCTTATTTGTATTCTTTGTTGACTGAGATTTTGTTATAAATATTTATCAACCAACCCTTCAAGTTTTTCTTTATCCTTGAAATATTTGTAAGTGCCAACTTTGATTTCATCGCAAGCTGGTTCGTCGCACACGATGATGCCGTGCGGATGCATCTGAAGAGCACTCACCGTCCACATATGATTGATGCTTTCTTCGATAGCATGCTTCAAGGCACGTGCCTTCTTGTGTCCGTTGCATAAGACAAGAACTTCTCGGGCAGACATTACCGTACCTACTCCTACTGTCAATGCTTGACGGGGTACTTGGGATATGTCGCCTCCAAAAAAACGGCTGTTGGCTAAAATAGTGTCGGTAGTGAGTGTTTTGATGCGTGTTTTGGACGAGAGTGACGAACCTGGTTCGTTGAATGCTATGTGGCCGTCGGGACCAATGCCGCCGAGAAAGAGGTCTATTCCTCCTAATTCGGAAATCATACGCTCGTAGTTCTCACATTCTTCCGTCAAATCAGCGGCATTGCCGTTAAGGATGTGTACATTTTCCCGTTTGATGTTGATGTGGTTGAAGAAGTTTTTCCACATGAATGAGTGGTAACTCTCGGGATGATCTTCGGCCAATCCTACATATTCGTCCATATTGAAAGTCACCACATTCTCAAAAGAGACTTTCCCCTCCTTATTCATACGGATAAGTTCATTGTACATGCCTAATGGCGAAGAGCCTGTCGGGCATCCTAATATGAATGGATTATCCGGTGTGGGATGCTTTTGGTTGATTTTTTCGACCACATAATTGGCCGCCCACCGTGAGATGAGGTTGTAATCATCAAGTATAATAACTCGCATATATTTTTCCAACTTTTATCTTTTGGGGTGCAAAAGTAATCAAATCTTCATATACTAACAAAAAAATATCCTATTTTTGAAAACTTTTTCTCTCCCACGAGTGTTTTCGATATGTGTTTTTCATAGTAATAGATTTTAGATTCTTCGGGGAAGCCTACTTGTGACAAGCCGTCAACCCCTATTCAGGCAGAGGCGTCTGCCTGTTTTTTTTGTTTATGCCAGAAACTCATCCTTCGATTTCTCCCAATTCGAACCAACGGATGGTTTTTTTGTCAAGTTCTTCGGTAAGTAAGGGTAAACGTTTGGAATATGCCGTGAGGTCGTCTATGGAAAGAGTGCCGCTACAGAGCGCAGTCTCAAGATCGTTCTTTTCCTTTTCGAGGTTGGCTATTTCCAGTTCCAATTGTTCGTATTCGCGCTTTTCTTTGAAGGTCATACGGCATCGGCGGGTAGATTTCTCTACCTCGGGAGGGGGGATGGATGATTTGGAATCTTTCAGTTCTCCTTTCCGGAGGGGATTAGAAGTGGATGCAGAATTGTTGGCTTTTGCCTTCTTCCACTCACGAAAGTCGGTGTAGTTACCAGGAAAGTCGCGGATGTCTCCCTGTCCCTGAAATACGAGCAGATGATCGACCACCTTGTCCATGAAATAGCGGTCGTGGCTGACCACAATGATGCATCCCTTGAACTGACGAAGGTATTCTTCAAGAATTTGCAAGGTGATGATGTCGAGATCATTGGTAGGCTCGTCAAGCACCAAAAAATTGGGGTTACGCATCAGGACGGTGCAAAGGTGGAGTCTCCTTCGTTCACCACCGCTAAGTTTTTCCACATAGCTGTATTGGGTCTCTGGAGAAAAAAGAAAATGCTGGAGCAGTTGTGAAGCAGTGAGACGCCGTCCGTCTCCCAAATCAATGACTTCGGCAATGTCGCGCACCACGTCTATTACCTTTTTGCCGTTCATGGCTTCGGTATTGTCGATGCGGATACCTTCTTGTGAATAATAACCGAAACGGACGGTTTCGCCAATTTCGAGTATGCCCGAATCGGGGGATGCCAAGCCCATAATTATCTTGATGAAGGTTGATTTTCCGGTACCATTGTCTCCCACAATGCCCATTTTTTCATAGCGGGCAAAAGTATAAGAAAAGTCATCAAGAATGATACGTTCGCCGAAGCGTTTGCACAAGTGGTCTGCTTCAAAGATTTTCGAACCTATGTATGATGCTTTCGTCTGTAAACTGACATT
This sequence comes from uncultured Bacteroides sp., assembly GCA_964614555.1. Taxonomy (GTDB): domain Bacteria; phylum Bacteroidota; class Bacteroidia; order Bacteroidales; family Bacteroidaceae; genus Phocaeicola_A. The sequence goes on along the minus strand of CAZTPB010000063.1, from coordinate 4,025 downwards.
TTCTTCGATGATGCGGTGTTTGGCTACCTTTTCCAATTCGTAGAAAGCCTCTTCACGATAACGCGCTTTGTGTCCACGTGCTTGTGGTTGGCGGCGCATCCATTCCAACTCCGTGCGGTAGAGGTTGGTGGCACGGGCGATTTCGGCATTGGCCGTTTCAATGCGCTCTTGGCGTTTTTCAAGGTAATAGCTGTAGTTGCCTTTGTAGGTATAGGTTTGTTGGTTGTCTATTTCTATGATTTCAGAGCATACGCGATCAAGGAAATAACGATCATGTGTCACCATCAGCAAAGTGATATGGGTGCGTCGTAGATATTCCTCCAACCATTCGATAGTGTCGGAGTCAAGGTGGTTGGTTGGCTCGTCGAGGATGAGGAGGTCGGGTTGGGCAATGAGTACGTTGGCCAATGCCACACGTTTCACTTGTCCGCCAGATAATTCGCCGATGGGTTGGTTGAAATTGGTCACTTTCAGTTGCGAAAGTATTTGTTTTACTTTGTGCTCATAATCCCAAGCCTTTTCGTGTTCCATACGTGCGAGCAGTTCTTCCAAACCCGGATTGTTTGGGGTGGCCATACAATATTCGTACTCCTTGATAAGCTGAGTGACAGGGCTTGCATGAAAGAAACAAGCTTCGATGACAGATAGTTGGGGCGGATAGACAGGCGTTTGTTCGAGGTATCCCACCCGAGTGTCGCGGCGGAAAGTGATGCGTCCTTCATCGTGGCTTTCTCGTCCGGCTAATATATTGAGCAGGGTGGTCTTTCCTGTGCCATTCTTGGCGATGAGTCCTACCCGTTTCCCTTCGACCAACCCAAAGGATATACGATGAAAAAGTACACGGTCGCCAAACGATTTGGTGAGATCTTCTACTTGTAATATAGGGGTCATAATATGTAATTTTTCATTTCCTCGTAAATCTCCATCAGTGTTTTCCCCTTACAGATATCTACGAAGGATATGGGGGCGAGCAAGCGTTTTTCACAATTGTCTCCACTGACATAAAGCAACGCCGGGTATTCATTTCTTTTGTCGATGACCGTCACCCACTCTATACCATTGAATTCGTCCACAAGAAAACATCCGAGCACGCTTCCCAATACCATGGGGTCGCAGGCGGTTTTCACTCCTTTATCCATCAATTTTTGTAGGTGGCCGATACTGGCTTCTGCTGTGGCTGAGGAGAAATCTTTCTTTAGTTCTTGTTTTACGGCTTTAAGTGCTTTTTCGTAAGCGTCATTGATACTTGCCACTTCCATCAGGCGTATAGGGATGATTTCGTACAAACAAGGCTTTTGCGGGTCGAATACTTGCAAAGTGGATAGTGCATATTCTGCTTCCTCCAACCGACCCTTTTCATTCATTGTAAAAGAACAATAGATGGCAACGTTGCGTTCGCCTGTAACCCAATAATGAGATGTGTATAATTGGCCCTCTTCTTCGAATTCTTCGGTGCTATATATGAACTTGCGACCACCTAACTCTACCATTTTTGCATCTTTATATTGGTGTAATTCTTCGCGCATCGTCTCCTCCGCAAAACGTGGTGAAGCATCGTTAGCGGCTGAGATACGAAAATTGCCACTCCATACATCAGGATTGTAGAAGAGAAATACGTTTCCTTGTGATTCTTGAAACTCGTGCCATTCGTTTGGGTAGTTGAATGCGAACCACGAACCTGGAGAAATGTATCTTTTCATGCTATAATATTGTTCTACTATGATTATACTATAATTAATTGATTGTGCGAAAATACAACTCTTTTCCTATATTCCGGTTCAAAAGAGGATTAAAAAAACGTAATAAATCCGTTTTGCAGAAATAATCAGTTCTGATGTGTGGAGATTTGAAAACTTTTTCGTTACTTTGCATCGTTGAACCCGAAAATGGGAAAAATGCTTATAAATTCCATATATTTTTATTAACTTTCATAAAATAGAATAAACATGATTAACAGATTTGTACTCAACGAAGTGTCATACTTCGGTCCCGGTGCACGTGAAGTGTTGCCTCAGGAAATCAAGAGACTGGGATTGAACAAAGCTTTTGTAGCTACGGATAAGGATTTGCTGAAGTTCGGTGTGGCCGATAAGGTTCTGAAAGTGCTTGAAGCCGCTAACATTCCGTATGAGGTGTTCAGTGAAATCAAACCCAACCCCACCGTGAGCAATGTAAATGCCGGGGTGCAGGCTTTTGCCAATTCCGGAGCAGATTTTATTCTTGCCATTGGTGGTGGTTCGTCTATCGATACATCCAAGGCTATCGGTATTATTACTAACAATCCGGAGTTTGCCGATGTGGTTTCTTTGGAAGGTGTGGCTCCTACGAAGAAGAAGTCAGTACCTATCATTGCTCTACCCACTACAGCAGGAACAGCTGCTGAAGTAACTATCAACTATGTAATTACCGATGAGGTAAACGAAAAGAAAATGGTGTGTGTGGATCCCAATGACATTCCCGCTATTGCCATCGTAGATGCCGAGTTGATGTACACCTTACCCAAGAGTCTGACTGCATCAACAGGTCTTGATGCCCTTACTCATGCCATTGAAGGTCTGATAACAAAAGGGGCTTGGGAAATGAGTGATATGTTTGAAATCAAGGCTATCGAGATGATTACACGTTATTTGGAGACTGCTGTGAACGAGCCGAACAATGTTGAAGCGCGTAATGGAATGGCTGTAGCTCAGTATATCGCTGGTATGGCATTCTCTAACGTTGGTTTGGGAGTGGTACATGGTATGGCTCATCCATTGGGGGCCATTTTCGATGTTCCTCATGGTGTTGCTAATGCCTTGTTGCTTCCTACTATTATGGAATTCAATGCGCCTGCCGCACTCGACAAATATGTTGATATTGCCAAAGCAATGAAAGTCTATAAGGATGGCATGACGAAAGAAGATGCTGCACAAGCCGCCTGTGATGCTGTTCGCCAACTTTCTATTCGTGTGGGAATTCCTCAACATTTGACTGAAATTGGTATCAAAGAAAGTGATCTCCCCAAATTGGCAAAATCGGCTTTTGCTGATGTCTGTACACCGGGTAATCCGCGTGAAGTGACAGAGGAAATCATTCTTGAACTTTACAAGCAGGTGTTATAAAAGAAACTATATTATAGTCGAATAACTTGTTCGGCCTTGTGAAAGCCCGTTCAAGTATTCATGATTATTTGTATATAAAATTAGTAAATTCTTTCTTAAGAAGACGTGTCTCTGTGAAGAGATGCGTCTTCTGCTTGTACATCAATGTGAGTTAATTCACGTTAACTTTTCGTCTATTCGAACGATAATGCTTACATTTGCACGTTATTTAAAAAAAGCGAATTATAAACAGACAATTATGCCTACATCAGATAGCCTTGTCATCATCCCGACATATAACGAGAAGGAGAACATTGAAAATATAATCCGTGCTGTTTTCGGCTTGGAAAAGTATTTCCACATATTAGTAATTGAAGACGGTTCGCCCGACGGTACCGCCGATATCGTGAAGCATTTGCAAGGTGAGTTTGCTGACCGTCTCTTTATGGTAGAGCGTGTAGGAAAATTGGGGTTGGGTACGGCTTATATCACCGGCTTTAAATGGGCAGTGGCGCATGGCTATGACTATATATTCGAAATGGATGCCGATTTCTCGCATAATCCCAATGACTTGCCTCGCCTTTACTCAGCTTGTGCTGACGAAGGATTTGATGTGGCCATCGGTTCGCGCTATGTCAGTGGGGTGAATGTGGTGAATTGGCCAATGGGACGTGTATTGATGAGCTATTTTGCTTCGAAATATGTGCGCATGATTACCGGCGTGAAGATTCATGATACTACGGCGGGATTCAAATGTTACCGTCGTCGTGTACTTGAAACCATTGACCTCGACAGCATCCGCTTCAAGGGCTACGCTTTCCAGATAGAAATGAAATACACCGCCTACAAGTGCGGATTCAAGATAAAGGAGGTTCCCGTCATCTTCATTAACCGCGAATTGGGCACATCCAAGATGAGCGGAGGCATTTTCTCAGAGGCCGTCTT
>CAZTPB010000062.1:0-11233 GCA_964614555.1 uncultured Bacteroides sp. | reverse complement strand
GCGTAAGCCAGCAGATTTACAGTCTGCCCCATTTGGCCACTCTGGTATTTGCCCAATTGCAATTGGAAGGTCTGATTGTGTAATCAATTTCCCAATTGCGGTGCAAAGGTACAACTTATTTTTTTAACTTGCAAACAAAATCGATCATTTTTATTGCTGTGATTGCACATTCGTCACCTTTGTTGCCTAAAGTTCCCCCACAACGGTCTTCTGCCTGCTGCATATTGTTGGTAGTGATGAGTCCGTAGATGACGGGGATGTCGGAGGTTGCATTGAGGTGTGTGATACCGTTTGTCGCGCCTTGGCATACATAATCAAAATGGGGGGTGTCACCGCGCACCACACATCCGATGGCGATGACGGCATCTACCCGTCCGCTGCGAATCATCTGTGCTGAACCAAAAGTGAGTTCAAAACTGCCGGGCACTGTACGGATGAGGATATTCTCTTCGAGTGCACCGTGTTTTTTCAGCGTGTTTACTGCTCCATCGAGCAAAGCGCTGGTGATATTGCTGTTCCATTCTGAAACGACGATGCCAAAGCGCATGGCGGAGGCATCAGGGACCGACTCGGCGTCATAGTCCGACAAATTGTGAAAGGCAGTTGCCATAATTCTTATAGATATATTTTTTTAGAGTTAATATTGCCCGAAATTCAAAAACAGGCAACGCGGATGATACGGGGAGAATTATAGCCCAACGGTTATAATGTGACATGAATGGCCCGTGTCATCCGCGTTTAAAATGGTTTGCTTGTCTCTCTGACCTCAGCCAATGGCCGGCCGGGATTATTTCATTGAGGCACGTTCGATATATTTGTCGATATCGTAAGCCTGCATGGACTGGAAATAGTTGTTTTTGATCTGTTTGTAAGCGTTTACAGCCTGATCGTTCTTGCCCAGTTTCTCATAGAGTTGTCCGGCTTGCAGCAGGTAGATGGGGCTCAATGAACTGTTGTCAGCCTTTTCAGCGGCCTTCATCAAGGTTGTGGCAGCTTTCTCGTCCTGGCCTAACTGTGCATAGCAGTTACCCAAAGCACCCAATACAGCGGGGCCTACCATAGCATCGTCACCGTTGAAGTCGCTCAGATACTTGATGGCCTCTTCGTACTTCTTCAATTGTGCCAACGACAAGCCTGCATAGGCGGTGGCCAGATTTCCGGCTTTGGTGTTGCTGTATTCATCAGCGATGGTCATGAATCCCACAGTACCGAGAGAGTCGCCATTAAGGGCCGTCTCGAAGTTGCCGGCTTTGAACTGCTGTTCGGCCATGTACATGGCTTCTGCGGCTTTGGTTTCGCCCGGTTCAGATACGAATTTCTTGTAACACATTGCACCGGCGATAATGATGATTACAGCTGCGATGCCTCCCAAGATGTTTTTTTGGTTTTTCAGAATGAACGATTCGGTCTTTGATACAACCTCTTCCACATTCATTTCATTTGTTTTCTTTGTTTCGTTTGCCATTTTTATGTTTACTTTTTATTATTTTCGTTCGGAGTCTGCACATTCAGCGGGCAAATTTAGCCTTTTTCTATAGATTGACGAAATTTGCGGCCTGTTTTTTTCAAATATTTCTTCTTTTTGGCATTGTAAATGGATAATTATGGCTATTTTTGTCCGCAAAAAGCAAGATTTGAATGATACTTAGACGCATTTCCATATTGAACTACAAGAATATCCGGCAGGCCGAATTGGAGTTCACTCCCAAGGTCAACTGTTTTATCGGGCAGAATGGGATGGGGAAGACCAACCTGTTGGATGCTCTCTATTATCTGTCGTTCTGCAAAAGTGCCACCAATCCGTCCGATTCGCAGAATATCTGTCACGGCGAGGATTTCTTTGTGCTTCAGGGTTTTTATGAGCAGGAGGATGGTACGCCTGAAGAAATCTATTGTGGAATGAAGCGTGGGCGTAAGAAGCAGTTCAAGCGCAACCGGAAGGGATATACCCGCCTGGCTGACCACATCGGTCTGTTGCCTTTGGTCATTGTGTCGCCGGCAGACTCCGAACTGATTGCTGGTGGGAGCGAAGAGCGCAGACGTTTCATGGATGTGGTGATTTCACTCTACGACCGTTGTTATTTGGAGACGCTGATGCGCTATAATTCGGCGCTCGTGCAGCGCAATGCCCTGCTGAAGGCCGAAGAAGAGCCTGATCCTGCATTGATGGATGTGTGGGAAGAGATGATGGCAACGGCAGGAGAGGCCATTTATGCCCGTCGGGCAGCATTCATTGAGGAGTTTCTTCCCATTTTCCGCCGTTTCTATTCTTTTATATCGCAGGACAATGAGGCGGTGGGGTTGGCTTATCGTTCGCATGCTGCACGCGGACCTTTGTCGGACATCATACGTGAAAGCCGGCAAAAAGACCGCATCATCGGATATTCCCTTCATGGGGTGCACAAAGATGAGTTGGAAATGACCTTGGGTGGTTATCCTATCAAACGCGAAGGGTCGCAAGGGCAAAACAAGACTTGCCTCATAGCTTTGAAACTGGCTCAATTTGAATTCTTGCGTTGCAGGGGAAGCCGTACGACACCTATATTATTGTTGGATGACATCTTCGACAAATTGGATGCCGCACGGGTGGAGCAGATAGTCAAGCTGGTGTCTGGTGACAGTTTCGGACAGATATTCGTGACAGATACCAATCGCGAGCATTTGGACAATATCCTCCGGCGTATTGACAAGGCATACCGTCTGTTTGAGGTGAAACAGGGGATGGTGGAAATAATGAGAACGGAAGACGGGGAATGCGGGACTCCTTACGTGGGGGTATAATATAATAAGGAGAGAGAATGAAGAGAAGCAGTGCTTTGCCTATCGGCGACCTTGTACGCAGCTATTTGCGGCATGAGGGGTTGGAATCCCCTTTGAACGAATACCGCCTCATCCAAGCATGGGAGACAGTGATGGGGCAGGCTATCAGCCGTTATACCAACCAGCTTCAAATCCATAATCAGACACTTTATATGCATGTGGCCTCACCTGCATTGCGACAGAACCTGCAGCTTACCCGTGAGCATTTGGTGAAACGGCTCAATGAAGCGGTTGGGGCGCAGGTGATTGTTGACATTGTGTTCAGATAGAGGAGTTTTTTTTCTAACAGATAGGGCATTTTATAGCTATGGCAGATAATTATCTTGAAAAACAGTATGAACAATACCAGGCCCGCAAGGCGGCATGGGAGAGAGAGAAACGGAAACGTCCGGCATTGAAGCCGTTGTCACCGGTGGAGGCTCCCTATCAGGAGGTGAGGGATATCGAGGAATTTATTTCTTTGGCACAGGAAAAACAGTTGGAAAATCGCCATCGCAAGGATTTATATACTCCGTCTGTCCTTTACGATGCTTACCGTGTGGGGCATCCGGAAAGCTATGCATCTTGTTACGATAGCCGGGTCTATCAATATTATTTAAAGAAAGGAAAGACTACGGACGACGTGCGTGAGACGTTGGCCCGCACCCTGCACGACCATGCCATTACGGCTGCCATGAACCGTTTTCTCACCCGCTATCCCGAGCGGCGTATTGTCGGCATCATGGGTGGGCATGGCCTGTCTCGCACCGAAGCCGTCTATCGGCAAGTGGTGCTGATGAGCAAACGCCTGACAGAAAGCGGTTGTCTGATGGTCAGTGGAGGTGGGCCGGGAGCGATGGAAGCTACCCACTTGGGGGCTTGGATGGCCGGTCGTACGGAAGAGGAGGTGAATGAAGCGATGGCCATATTGGCCGAAGCCCCTTCTTACAAGGATGCTCTTTGGCTGGATACGGCTTTCCGTGTACGTGAGCGTTTTCCCCAAAGTGCCTATGAGAGTCTCGGAGTACCTACGTGGCTCTATGGTCACGAGCCGGCTACCCCTTTTGCCACCCGTATAGCCAAATATTTCGAAAATGCGTTGCGCGAAGATGGCATACTCACGATAGCCAAAGGGGGGATTATCTATTCACCGGGCAGTGCCGGCACATTGCAGGAGATATTTCAGGAGGCTGTGCAGAATCATTATCTTAGCTTTGGGTATGCCAGCCCCATGATATTCTTGGGAGTTGGTTATTGGAGAGAGGAAATGCCCGTTTTCCCCTTGTTGGAGCAGCTGTTGCAAAAAGGAAAATACAAAAACCTTCTGCTCACCCTTACCGACAGCGAAGAGGAAATTGTGGAGACACTTGAGACTTTTGCCCTTGGCAACTGCCCCGGTATAGTATAGATTGGAACTGAAAAAATAAAAGAGAATGCACCCCCTCTTTTATTTGTGCGCCTGAAAGGACTCGAACCTTCACGCCGCGAAGCACCAGATCCTAAGTCTGGCGTGTCTGCCAATTTCACCACAGGCGCATAACCACCCTCCTTCTTTGGGAGTTTTGCGGTGCAAAGATAACTAACTTTCTGAAAACAACCAAATTTTTAGAAAAGAACGTTGTTTTTGGGACCTTTTTCTTAGTTCCGGTTGAGCCATTCACGGGCTGTTTCAATGATTGTATCTATACCGCGTGCCATGTCTTCGGAGGTCATATCGACATGAATATCGGGTTCAATGCCGAACTCCAGTTGCTCCATGTCGGGGCCATAGACCGGGCAGGCAGAGAAACGTATGCTCCAGCCGTTGGGCAATTCTGAAGAGAATGGCATACCGGAACCTCCTCCCGTGCGGTCACCAATGACTGTGACAAGTGGAAATTGCCGCATACAGTTGACAAAGTCGTTGGTAGCACTGTACGAACTGCGGTTGGTGAGCAGTGCCACGGGCTTTTGCCAACGCACTCCGTCCGAAGGGGTTGTTTTGACGGCTTCGGGTGCGGAGAAGTCAGCGTGTCCGCTGCCTGTCTTGTGGCACATATAGGCTGTGGTGACCTCTTCGTTCGTGAATCGGGCGGCCAGTTTGGTTGCATTGGTGAGCATTCCCCCGCCATTGTTGCGCACATCGAGAATGAGTCCGTTGCAATAGGCCAGTTCTGACAGCATATCGCTAAGGTTGCCATTGCCTATGCCGGAGGAGAAACTTTCATAATAGACGTAGGCGATGTTGTCGTCGAGAATCGTATATTTGAGTCCGCTGGCTATTTTATAGTCGGTGCCCAAATAGTTGCGTTGGATGCTGTCGTTGAAATTTGCCGGATAGTCTTCATACCATTTCCAGTAGCGGGCCACATCGTAGTTGGTGTAGAGGTTCACGTGTCCGTCCCTCAGTTCTGCCAGCATATTTCCGAGCACTTCAAACAGCCCTTTGGTCGGCATATCAGGAGTGATGAGTCGGGCATACCGTTCGTGCACCTCGTCCCAGTCGAGTCCGTATTCTTGTCGTTTGTAGTCGAAAAAGCAGTATCTCTCGTCTATCATTTGCCATAAGGCTTCGAAGTTTCCTTGGGGAGTATTGTCAAATTCCTCTTCGCGGATGCAGGAAGCGAGGAGGGTCAGACACAGGAGGACGCTCCCCAGCACGCTAAAAGTGTAATGTCTCATATCGTTATCTTGCGGGTGTTAAAGAAGTCCGTTGCAAAGATAGGCAAACTTTTAGGAACGGCAAAAGATAAGGATAAATTATTGCTCCAGATTCCCCATAAGTCCGTCTGCGGTGACGGTAGCGGCACTGATGCGCAGGTGACGGCAGGTAGGGGTGTTGTAGAAACTCACGGTAGCTTCACCGTTGGCATCTGTTGTTACGTTGGGATTCCAATAGAGCGTGCGGCGGTAGTCCTTCTCGTCGGGTAGCAGGGTCTCGCTATAGTCCGGCATGTAGAATTGCCGTTCGGTAGAGTATCCCTGCAATTTGCTTAGGCGTTCGCCCAATCTCTCCTTTCCCATCTGGTTGAAGAATTTGTCTTTGACGAAAACGGTGATGACAGCGTATGATTCTTTGGATCTGGCTATCAGTGATTGTGAGTCAGAGTCATACATGCCGTAGTTGCTTAAAGAAGCAGGGTCTTCTGCTCTGGCTCTCATTACGCAGATGGGCTTGTCGCTGATTGCCACGGCTTCCACCTCGTCGATGGAGAGGGAGGAAAAGTCTCTTGTCGCGTGGGCGAATTTACGGAAGTCCCATTTATATCGGAAGATTACCTTTTTCCCTTTATAGGTGTTGCTTAGTTTGTCGTAGAAAGCATTTGTGTCGTGCAGCCATTCTGTCAAATGTTCCATATATTCCTCGCCTGTCACGTCAGTACGTAGAAATTCCTCTTCCATGTCATAGACCATGTTCTGCCATCGGCGGAAGTTCCATTGTTTCCATCGCTGCTTGGCCTCTACATCTACAGTGGGCAGCAGATTCTCCCAGTTGTTCGACTGTTCGTCAACCGAGAGAGTGTCAAGTGAAAGTTCTACGATGGGTTTTGTGAAGGGGTTGCGTTCCTCTGTTGTTCTGAAAAGTAATGATTCGGTTGGGTAAAGAGAACGTCCTTTTGGGGCAAACTCTTTGTCGAGTTGTACACTCATTTCTTTACGTTTGCCATTTTCTTTAGTCTGTATGTTCATGTTCCATCGTCCGTTGAAGTCTTCAGCCACGAAGGCAAAACGTCCCAACGAGTCGGTGAGGGCTGTGCTTCGTTTTACCTGTCCGTTGCTGCTCCAAAGTGTGACGCTGATTTCTACGCTGTCCTTGATGCGGTTTCGGTAAGTGGAGCGCAGTTCACCGTTTATGGTGATGCCCTCTTCGATAAAGTGTTTGGGCTGGAAAGTGTTGGGAGTCGTCATCTGTTGCCAGTCGTAGCGCCGGAATCCCTGTGTGCCCATCAGCAGGTCGAGTGCGGCGCGGTGTCGGTCATCGTTGCTTTCGAAATAATAGTCAATGTCTTGGATAAATCCTTTCAGGTCAGAACCGAGCAGCAGGTTAGCCTCAGCTTGTGTGGCCGTTCGGTTGTGCGGTGTGTCTGTGTCTGCGTCGCGCACCGATAGTGAGAAGGTCGTTTCTGTGGGTTGGTAGTTACGGTCGCTCACTAAGAAGTTCATCTCCACTATTTCACATGGTCCGTATTGCGGCCTCTCCGTTCGGCAGCTTATGAGAATGCCGTTGGTGGGGCGAATGAAAGTGAGGCGTTCGGCATGGATGCGCCCTTCGGTGTCGAAAAGGGTCAGTTGGTTCACTCCACTCATCAATTGCTCTTTGGGGATATTGAGGGTGGCATATCCCTGTTTGTCCCATTCTACGGGACGGAAGTAGTTGATTTTTCCGCGTCCCATTACACTGAGTGCTACAGCGTGCGCTTCCGAGGTCGCTTTACGTGCCAACTGTACGGTTAATGTTTCCTGCTGCCCGTTCTCTTTTAGTGTCAGTGTGTAGCCGTAAGGTCGGGCTTGTGGCAAGTCGAAGGTGTAATTTTTCCCGTTGTGCTCCACTTTTGCCCTGTATTGTTCACCTGCTTGAGGAATCAGGACGAATTTGCCCATCCCTTGGTGGGTGTCGGTGAATGCGGCCACCTCTTGTCCTAAACTGTTGATGACTTTGCCTTTGACGTGTGCAGGTTGTCCCTGCCGGTCGGTGGCTTGGAAATATATTGCCGAGGGTATTCCCTCCACCATATCTCCTCCTTCGGGGAAGAAGGGACAGTTAAGCGAATTGAACGAGAGCTTTTTGTCACGCTGGTAAGGCACCTGATAGCGTCCGGGAAACTTGGTGATGGTGGGGTTGGCATACATCTTCTCGTTCTCTTCTTGCGGAGCGTCGAAAATGGGGAATACCCGTGAGAAAACCAGTTCTTTGTCCCAATTGAGCATCATGCGGGTGTAGGCTCTTACCTCGTAGAATCCCGCGTGCAGCACCTCTGTCAGTGGCAGGTGTCCGTGGGCTTGCCCGTGTTCCACCTTCAGTTTCTGTGAAGTGAGTATGCGCCCTTCTGGGGTGAGCAGCTCCACGTGTAGCACGCGGCTCATATCGGTCGGTCTCATGGTGCAGGAGTTGACTACGTAAGCCTTGAACCAGATGTTTTCCCCCATGAAATAGCCCGTGTTGTCGAAGTGCAGATAAACCTTCTCCTGCGGATAGAGATAATTGAACGTGTTGATGTTCTTGACGAAGCCGGCCAGACTGTCGGCCGGGGTTTGGGCAGTGGCAGGCAGTATGTTTGCCAATGCTGCGATGAGGATAATGGATAGTCGTTTCATGATGCCGGTGCTTTATGTATGTTGTCAATATATCACCTTTCCTTTTTGCTTGACAGAGGATGCCTGATGGTAGTTTTGTACCGGTAAGTTCCGAAGGCGTTTGGCCAGTCCGGAGTTGTTGCGCCGTAGGCAGTTGCCTTCAAAGATATCCACACTGTTCACTTGCTCAGGCAGTGGTGGGAAGACGCTGATGAAGCGGATGTATTGTCCTTTCTGTCCATATACCCAATAGTAGGTGTCGAGTGGGAAATGTTCCGTACCGGCTATCATGTAGCGCGTGTCGGTTTCGGGGTCGATGAGCATCATGTCGCTACTGCTGATGAAGAATTCCCAATCCCATCGCACTCGGCAGGTCTTCACCACATAGGTGCATTCCTTGCCACGATAGACTTTGTAGTGGTCGTTTTCGCGGTGGAACACCTGTGGTTGTCCTGTTTGTACTTCGGTGTATATGGGGAAGGTGTGCTCATTTTGCACATCGTAGTTGGGCGACTTGTCCCGCTTCATGTCGGGAGCCTGGTTTTCAGGTTTCCACTCGTCGGTTGATGGTTGGACACAGCGGGCACGCAGACTGTTGTCCCTCACAACTCTGCCCGGATTCATTGCTATTTCGTTGATGCGGTGTGTCTGTTCGATATGTCCGGGAATATGCACTTGCACCCGCTTTATGTCCTGTTCCAGTGGCGGAAAGATGTAGGTCAGTTGCAGGGGGACAGACTGACAATTATTGACGATGACGGCACTGATGTCATTTGTGAAACCTTGAATACCTCGCAGCATATAGCGGTCGCCCGTATCGGGATTGCTTAGTATGGACTGCCAGCTGAGGTTAATCATCTCCTGCATGCTTGTGGGGCAGATGTAGAGCACGAGGTGTGTCTCGTCCGGATAACGTATCAGTCGGAATGTATGGACCATCGAACCATATTCATCAAAGGTTATTGGGGCAAAGGCGAGTTTGGCATTCTGCACGATGCGTGTCGGGGTTGTCTTCCCTCCATGCTCTCCGTAAGAGGCAGGCGAACCATAGCTCTTTCCGTCTTCTATGACAATGGTCTGGTCTGGTAGTCTGTAACCTCCGCCAGACATCAGTCGGATGCCGGCCTTACCGAATGTTTGTACGGTATAGGCATTGACATGGTCGTCTATATCCGTTTGGGTCAGATTCCTGTCCGAAGCTATCTGCTTGCAGTAGCCCTGCACCTTTCGGATGCATTCCATCAGTAGGTTGTAATTCATTTTGGCTATAGAGTCTGTTTCTGCCAGCTCTTTGTATTCGCTGAGAGGGTATTGTGGCGGAACTTGTGCCTCACTTCGTGTTTGGGAAGCTGCTTGTTGGGGCTGTCCGTCTGTGCGTTCCGTAGTTTGCAGCGGTACTGTCGTAACCTTCTTTCCCGACTCTCTGAAGATGTCTGCCGTCATAGAGTCCTGCACTCCTTCGTTGCTGGCGGCCATCTTCTCGTTCTCAATGCTGATGGCAACTGTCGTGTTGATGGCAGAGTCTTGTACGCTTTCCTTTTTTGTGGGTCGTGTGTCAATTTGTGGCTCATCGCTCATCACTCTATATACCGTTTCGGCTTCGCCTACTGTGCAGCACATCAGTCCGGCTGTGAGGATCATCCATGCGGTGGTGACTACTTTGCCACGGGATGTCATCCGCCGGTTGCTGCTTTCCAGCATCTCAATGAAGCGGCGGCGTATGAACGAATGATTGAATCCGTTGGCTATCACCACATCGCCGTGCATCACTTCCTCAATGAGGATGGCCTGATAGGCAGACACATTTTCGCCTGTAGCCAATACGTCGCTGTCGGCCTCAAATTCATGTACGTTACGCAGTTCCTTGCGGCACCACCAAAGGAAAGGGTTCCACCAAAGTAGGCGTGTTAAAGTCTCGATGACCCACACATCACGGTAATGCCGGTGGCGGATGTGCGAAAGTTCGTGGCACAGAATCATCCGGCGTTGTGAGGCTGTGAGCTGTTGTGGCAAATAGATGGTGCGATGACACGAGAAGGGGGCTTTCACCTCTTCGGCAGTGATAATACGACATCCCTCTTCGTCAGTCTCTTCCACTTTTCCGCATCTATGCAGGCGGTGGAGCTGCATCAGATTGACGGCGAATGGCAGACATAGTCCTATTATAATAAAGGTATAGGCGGTCAATAACCATGAAGCAGGGAAATCCTTCTGTCCGATTGTTTGGTCAAAGGTCGGTGCGTGCAGGATTCCTGTCGCTTCTTCTTTTTCTGCTTCCTTAGGGGTGTGTGCGGTGGTGAGAATAGGGGAAATGGTAGGGTTGTCTGCAATAGGTGCTGATGCCGTGGAGAATGTGGTGCTTCCCGTCGTTTCTATGACCACGGGGTCGGGTTTATATACTTCCACTTGTATCAGCGAAATGGCCAGTGCTACCGCCGGTAGAGACAACAGGAATGTGCGCTTTGCACGGTAGGTAGCCTGTTTGCGCCACACGAACCAGTAGAGGGCCATCAGCAGAGCCGATGCCAATACGAACCGGCTTGCCAGCATCAAGATAGGGGTCAATGTTTCCATAAAGATGTGGTTTATGATTTCGTGGTTTGTTGTTCATCATTGGTTGCTCTTTGGTTTTTCCGCAGGATGGCGATGATGCGTTCAACCTCGTCGGCTGCCAGCCGTTCGTGTTCAGCGAAGAAAGAGACGAAAGCTGATAACGAGCCCTTGAACAGTGTCCTACGTGTCTCCTCCATGAATCCTTGCGTGTATGCTTCACGTGTCATCAGTGGGGTGAATACGTTGGTGCGTCCTTTCAGTTCAGCTTTTACCACACCCTTTTGTGTCAGCACCCGCATGACGGTCTGTACGGTGGTATAAGCCGGATGTGGCTCAGGCATCATTTCTATCAGTTCGTTGACGGTGGCCTGCTCCTTGTCCCACAGGATGTTCATCAGGTGCAATTCCGATTTGGTCAGTGTACGGTGTCTCATCTTTTTGCTTCGTTTTTCAGGTTATGCAAAACTTTGCAACAAAGGTAAACCTCTCGTTTGACGTAACCAACTATTTTAATAGTAGATGTCTGCTTTTTAAGTTTTGTTGGCAGTGTGTTGATATGATAAATACCATATCATAGTTAGAAAGGAACACTACCTTATTATAAATA
>CAZTPB010000061.1:0-11335 GCA_964614555.1 uncultured Bacteroides sp. | reverse complement strand
TTTTTCTCCTTATCTCCTTGATACGTAGCCCGCTACGCATCTTCGTAGATAAAGAAGGAAAATCCTCAAAAAACCGAAGCAAATCATCGCAAGCTAATTTATAGAACCTCCCTATAGTCATCAGCTACGAGCTACAAGTTACGAGTGGCCATACGGATGATTGCCATTCACTTGCAGCCCGTTATTTATAGCTTGTTAATCCAAAATCGTCACCCAACCGTGTGTGTCAGGCTCATCGCCATATTGGATGGCACGCAGTTTGGTATATAGCTTGGTGCTGACAGGCCCCGGCTTGCCATCCTTCGAAATCACATAAGAGTGGTTGTTCTCAGGGTCATCGATGCGTTCGATAGGGCTGATGACGGCCGCCGTGCCACAGGCTCCGGCCTCTTCAAACGTCGTCAGTTCCTCTTCGGGTATGGCCCTGCGCTCCACCTTCATGCCCATATCCTCGGCCAACTGCATCAGGCTCTTGTTGGTGATAGAGGGCAGAATGCTGGTGCTGAGCGGTGTAATATAGGTATTGTCCTTGATGCCGAAGAAGTTGGCGGCACCACACTCGTCGATATACTTTTTCTCTTTGGCATCGAGATAGAACTCGGCCGAATAGCCGGCTTCGTGTGCCTCTTTGCTGGCACGAAGACTGGCGGCATAGTTGCCACCGACCTTATAGATGCCCGTACCAAGCGGAGCCGCACGGTCGTATTTGCGGGTAATCACATAGGGGGTAGTGGCAAATCCGCCCTTGAAGTAAGGCCCCACGGGAGTCACAAAAATCAAGAACAGATACTCACCGGCCGGTTTTACCCCCACTTGCGGTCCGGTACCGATAAGCAACGGACGGATGTAGAGCGAAGCGCCACTTTCGTAGGGAGGCACGAAGCGTTCGTTCAGTTTGATCACCTTCTTCACCATCTCGGCAAACAGTCCGGTAGAAACTTCGGGCATCAGGATACCCCGGCAAGTGCTCTGCAGGCGGGCGGCATTCTCGTCCAAGCGGAATACACGTATCTTGCCGTCCTTTCCACGGAAAGCTTTCAGCCCCTCAAAAGCCTCCTGGCCATAATGCAGGCAGGTGGCAGCCATGTGCAGGGGGATGGTCTCTTCCGAGCAGACCTCAATCTCTCCCCACGCTCCGTTGCGGTGATAGCAGCGTACGTTATAGTCGGTTTTGCGATAGCCAAATGACAGATTGGCCCAATCGATTTCGTTCATCTCATCCATTGTCTTTCTTGTTTTAGTTTCAAATTGGCAGCAAAAATACGATAATAATTACATTTTACCAACTCTTTATCTGTTTTTATTCCTCTTCGAGCAATTTCTTTATCTGCTCATCCGCCTGATAGAGTTTGGCCTTGCACTGTTTCACCAGGCTTTGGGCCTCTTTCAGTGCCTCACCCAACTGGTCAATGGAGAGTTCGCCGCTCTCCATTTGAGCCACTATACGCTCCAGACGGGCCATTGCCTCCTCATAAGTCTGTTGTTTCTTTGCCACGTATTTTTTGTTTATAATGGGGTTATACATTCGTTTCTTTCACGATAGAGACCACCTCGCCTTGTGCCAGCCGGGTGACAATGCTCTCTCCCGGCTTCAGACAGGAGGCATCGGTCAGTGCGCGTCCGTCCTTGAGGGTCAGCGTAAATCCCCGGGCCAGCAGCCGCTGCACATCGCACCCATCGATGCGTTGTCCGATGAGCTGCAACTGATGGTTGCACTCATACAACCGGTTTCTGGCAGCCATCCGTGCACGTTGCCACAAGAGGTCGATGTGCCGCTCTTCACGCATCCGGCACAGTGCCTGCAGGTCCGGCAACCGGCGGACGATGTCGGACAAGCGGCGTTTTTCCGTCTCAAGATACCGGCACACATGATAGTGGATGGCAGCAGCGGCCTCATCTATCCTACGGCCGGCACCGCGCATACGCTCCACCAGCAGTCCGGCTGCCGCTGTCGGTGTCTTCACCCGTGTGTGTGCCACCATATCGACGACCGTATCGTCACGTTCGTGACCGATGCCTGTGACAATGGGAATAGGGAACTGTGCACAAGCGGCCGCCAACAGATAGGTGTCGAAGCAGGCCAGATCGCTGACTGCCCCTCCGCCCCGGATGATGACCACCACATCCCACTCTTCACCGGAAGAGACGATGCTGTCGAGTGCCTCCAAGATGGAAGATTCCACACGGTCGCCCTGCATGACAGCCGGAAACAACCGGGTGACGAACCTGAACCCGTCGGGATTGCCGGAGAGCTGGTTGCAGAAGTCGCCATAACCGGCCGCTGTAGCAGAAGAGATGACCGCTATCCTGCCCGGCACTTGCGGCATGGGCAGTTCCTTGTTGAGGGTCAGCACCCCCTCCTCCTCCAACTGGCGAAGAATTTCCCGCCGACGGCGCACCATATCGCCCACCGTGTAAGTAGGGTCGATGTCCGTCACACTGAGTGAATAGCCATACAATTCATGAAACTCCACCCGCACCTGCACCATCACTTTGATGCCTGCGGCAAAGGGTTGTCCTGTCTCACGCTCAAAGTAAGGGCGCAACAGGCGGAAGACATTGCTCCACACCACGCCTCTGGCCTTGGCCACCAGGACATTGCTGCGTGCATCCTTCTGTACGAACTCCATATAGCAATGCCCGGCGGCATTTGTCCTCACTTCACTCAGCTCGGCCTGCAACCAGCAGTCGTCAGGCAGTGCCTGTTCCAGCACACTGCGCACACGACGGTTCAGTTCGTAGAGGGTCAGGGCTTCCATCTTCTCTTGCCTCATTTACAGTCGGATACACTTCAGCAACCCCTCTCTCTTCACCGGCTTTGACAGGAATTCGTTGCAGCCGGCCTCAAACGCCCTCTTCCGGTCGCTGTCAAAGGCTTCGGCACTGATGCCCACAATCAACGTCTCCTTATCTTTTTGGCGGATTTGTGCCGTAGCCTCCAACCCGTCCATTTCCGGCATACCGATGTCCATCAGTATCAGGTCGAAGGCCTCACGCCCGGCAAACTCCACCGCCTCGACACCGTTGACCGCCCGCACGATGTGCGAGGCATAACTCTTCAACATACGCTCCAACAGCAGGTAGTGATTGTCGTTGTCCTCAGCTACCAGCACGCGGAGAGCATATGCCGTACCTCCATCGGCATCCGTTTTTTCTTCATCCGCTTGCACCTCGGAGTCCGAATGCCCGTCTGCCCAGCCGGTCTCCACATCCCGGCAAGGGAACCAGGCCCAGAAGAGAGTCCCCCGGCCCAGTTTGCTCTCCACCCCGATAGTTCCGCCCTGCGCCTCTACGATGGCCTTGCAGATGCTCATGCCAAGACCGATACCTTGTGCAAAATCGTTCAATTTCTCAAACCGTTCGAACACCTTGCCCAGCTTTTCTTGCTCGATACCGATGCCGGTGTCCTCCACAATCACCTTCACACCTTCACCCTCTATCCTGTATTCCATCCGGATATAGCCTTTGTTTGTGAATTTGATGGCATTGGTCACAAAGTTGATGACCACCTGGCTCACGCGGTTCTTGTCCAGTGTCACCATGCAGCGGGCATAGTGCCTGGCCAGCACCAGTTCCACTTCCGGGTTGAGAATCCGTTGCTCCATGGCCGCATGAATGTCGGCAAAAAGCAGGGCCATATCGAAGCGTTCGGGTTTCAGTTCCATCATGCCCGACTCTATCTTGGACAGGTCGAGGATGTCACCTATCAGCCGCAGCAGGAGTTCGTTGTTCGTGCGGATGATTTTCCAGTATTCTTCCTTCTCCTCCACCTCCTCTGCCTCTTTCAGGAGTTCGCTGAATCCCACAATGGCATTGAGCGGGGTGCGTATCTCGTGGCTCATGTTGGCAAGGAAGGCCGACTTCAGCTTGTTGCTCTGGTCTGCCTGCTCCTTGGCCACCAGCAACTCTCCGTTGCGTTCCTGCAACGTGCGGTTGATGCGCTTGTTGCGGTGATAGAGATAAAGGATAAGCACCAGCAAGGAGAAAAACACCAGACTGGAAGCGACAGCCGTCCACATCAGTTTCTGATAACGTTCCACCTCGGGATCTGCCTTGGCGATGATTTCAGCCTCTTCAGGCAGATTCCTTTCGCTCAGGCCATATTCATTCATCTTCTCACGGCTGAACACGGTGCGTGTCCTGGTACGCACAAACTCGCTTCCGGTAATCTCCCCGTTATTGTATTTATGGATATCCTCAAGGATGTGCGCCACATCCATATCGTCCTGCGGGATGCATCCGCCCACGGCCCAGTCGCCCAGTCCGACTCCCGTCATGGTAAAGACCGGCAGGTTGAATCCTTCGGGGAAAATGTCTCTGATGGAACTTTCAAGGAAATAGCGGCCCGACTTATCGACACGCCATGTGCCCAACAGCACGACGGAGTTTTCCGGCAGCGAACGCATACGTACCCTGATTTGCGAGATAGAGAAACTCAGCCCGCGCAACGAGGCAAGGTTCAGCTCGGGATACTTCTCCACCACCACTTCACGCATCAGGGTAGCCAATGCCGCTCCTGCATAGGAGTTGTCCGTGACGAAAGCGATGCGGTTGGTCTCGGGATAGACTTTCTTTATCAGTTCGATGTTGGCCTCCACGTCGTAGTGTGTCAGCACTCCGCCCGTATGGCCGCGCTTCTTGGCCAGCTCCTCCATATCGAGGTTGTCGGGATACCAATAGAGGAAGTCGGGAATGTCCTGACTGGGAATCTCCACACCGTATTCGTTGATATAGCAGCCGTAGAAGGGCACATCGGGCAACTCCTCCAACCCCACGTAGGTAATCCACGCCTCCTGCCCCAACAGCACCACGGCAGCCAGTTCGTCTTCCGAATAGCGTGCCAGCGTCTCCTTCATCTTGGGGCGCCACTCGTGGCAACTCTCAAACCCCAGGTATCCCATATAGGCCATCGTGCAGGTATATTTGTATTTCCGCTCATTGACCAGCCGCTCAAAAGTCTCCACAAACTCGGCTGTCTTGCGCGAATCGGAAGAGTAAGAACTGATGACCAGCACCACCCGCTGTTCCTCACTGCGTTCTTGTGCCTGCAAAGGCATCCACGCAAAACTCGCACAACATAAAAAAAGAATTATTCTGAATATCGTTTTCATTCCTTGTCCCGTTTTTCGTTCCGGTGAATAAATGGTCTGTCTGTACGCTGTGGCAAAAGTAGGAAATAAACGGCTAACCACGAAATTTTTCAGCAGAAAAAGAGGTGAAAGCAAAGAAAAGGCCTCCCTTTTTCATGCAGCAGGCTTCATGGTCAGTCGCAGCGGGCTGGGATTGCGATTACAGCCCGCTGCAACCGACTGCGCAGCCCGCTGCATTTTTCCTCCGGGGGGAACAATCATTTCCAACGGAGGAAACGGGAATTTCCTCCTAAGGGAACGGCAGTTCCCTACTGTGGAAACGCGAGTTCCCCCAAAAGGAAACGCAAGTTCCCAAAGCCGGAAACGAGAGTTTCCGCCAAGAATCTTTTCAGGAAACTGCAATCGCTTGAAATTCAGCTTATTTCCTTCTTGCCAACAAGACGTACAGGATGACTGGTGCTCCCAACAATGGAGTGACTGCCGCCAGAGGAATGAGGCCCTTGTCACCCGGAAGCACACAAAGGATGTTGCACAACAACGCTACGGCACTGCCGGCAAGAAGGGTAAGCGGCATCAGCAGCCGATGGTCCGCACGGCCGAGCAGCAGCCTTGCGATATGGGGCACAGCCAGTCCGAGGAAAGAGACCGGGCCGCAGAAAGCCGTGGTGGCCGCTGAAAGCAGACCGGTAGTAAAGAGCAAGAGGTAACGCGTGCGACGGACATCCACTCCGAGATTCTCAGCATAGTGCTGCCCCAACAGCAAAGCATTGAGCGGCTTGACCAGCAGCAAGGCGATGCCTACACCCACCGCCACCAGCACGGCAAACCAAGGCATCTGCTCCATGGAGACACCGCCGAAACTGCCCATCCCCCATATCAGATAGGAATGGACCCCCTCGGAAGTGGCAAAAAAGTTGAGCAACGAGATGACCGAAGAGGTGAGGTAGCCTATCATGATGCCGACAATGAGCAGCATGACATCGCTACGCAACAAGGTGGAGAAGAAGAGCAGCAGCCCCATCACCAACAAGGCTCCCACAAAAGCTGCCAACGTAACGGCCAAGAAACCGGAGAAGCGGATGTCGCCGGCCAGCATGCTGCCACCACTGAGCAGCATCACCAAGGCCACGCCCAAACTGGCACCGGCATCGATGCCCAATATGGACGGACCGGCCAACGGATTGCGGAAAACCGTCTGCAACATGAGTCCGGACACAGAAAGCGCCGCCCCGCAAAGCAAGGCTGTAAGCGCCTGGGGCAGACGGGCATCAAGCACAATGAACTGCCACGAGGCTCTCTCCTCACCGCCTCCGGCCAATATCCGCCACACGCTCCTGTAGGGGATATCCACAGACCCCACAAAGAGGTTGGCCATAAAAAGCAGCACCGTCAGTGCGGCCACCCATCCGATGATTGTCTTCCCTCTTCTCATGTCATTCTTCCAAAGGTTTGTAATAGCGCCACTGCAGGGTGTCGGGCCGCAGCGAAGGGTGAAACATCTGCACCATCTCGGACAGCAACCGTTCGGGATGGAAGGGGACCTCCTCGTAGAAAGGAGTGTTGCCCGTGTTGCACCCATACATCTGCCGTTCGCGGAAAGCACGGAAACGGCCATAGGGGGCATACTCCCGCTGCAAAGAGGTGTAGGTGTGGTCGCGCGGCGCATTGTAGCGGACCAGCCAACAGTCGGCATCCTGTGCCCGCTCGAAGACAGTCTCAAACGAACAAGGCACCGACCCGCTCTGCCCATTGTCTGCAAAGAGGAAACGGGCACCGGCATCGGCATACATCCGTCCGACCGTGCTGGCCCCACCGGGCACATACCAGGCCGAAGCGCTCATAGGCAAGTCGGTCAGCACCGTGGGACGCTCCACGCAAGCTTGTGCCCGGCGCTTCAGCTGCAAATAGTCGCGCTCCACAGCGGCAAACATGGAGTCGGCCCTGCCGGCACACCCGAACAAGCGGCCATAGAAACGCACCCACTCGGCACGCCCCAAGGCCGAATGTTCCATGTAGTCGGCACACTCTACAATGGGGACTCCCAAACGATCGACCCGCCCATAGCCGCCGCTGTTTTCAAAAGGAGAGAGCAACAGCGCATCGGGGTGCAGGTCGATGAGGCGCTCCACATCCGGAGCCATGCCACTGCCCAAGTCCTGTATCCTCCCCATCCGGCATCCCTCCTGCACGGCGGGCAGGGAGATGTAGGAGAGGTCGCACACACCGGCTATGGCACCGGTCTTTCCCCACTCGTCAAGCAGGGCACAATGCACAGCAGTATAGACCACCGCACGCGACAAGGGCACACGCACCACTGTGCCCTCGGGCATCGCTCCGGGCAATTCCCGCCCCTGCTCCACCAGCACATAGGTGTGCAACACACGCGTAGTGTCCCACGGATTGCGCACCACAGCCAGCGTATAGCCGTCGCACTCTACCATGGTCAGGTGGGTAGCATGGCGCAAGGCCAGCGTGTCGCCTTCAGGCAAAGAAGCCTGTTGCCTCCCCCCGCCACACGACGGAAAGAGGAACAAGCCAATGCAAACCGCTATCGTAATGTAAACAAAGCGTCGTAATGTCATCCGGCCGATTTCAATCCAGGAACACCATACCGCTGGGGTTCTGCCCGCCACTCTCGAAGCTGCCCACATAGGTGCCATCGGCCTTGAAGCGGTAGATGTCACCATTGCCGGACGTGTAGTGTGTCACACCCACATAGATGTCGCCGTTCTCAGGGTTCACCTCCAGCATATAGATATTGCCGGTGGTCACCTCTTCAGGAGCATTCTCCAAGAAAGAGGCATTATCCACCTTCCCCGTGCGTACATCATACGTATAATAGGTCGTGGTGTAGTTCACCCAGTCGGGCGAATAGCAGAAGGCGACATAGAGCGTATGGCCATAGGCTGCCATGTGTGTGCCCTGCCCGATTGGGGTGATGCTCTTTGTGGCGGGGTCAAACTGCACTACCGGATAGGTGTAAGGGTCGGGATAAGCTGCTCCGTAACCCTGGATGAAGAGCCGGTCGCCGCACTCGATGATGCGCTGCGGATTGGCGAACACCTCCACGTGCTCGGCCGCATCGAAACGGTTCAGGTCGATGATGGAGAGGCGGTTGTCATAGCCCCATCCGCTGTTGACGCAATAGAGTTTGCCGTCCTCCTCTACAAGCTGTTCGGGATTGTTGCCCACAGCCACCATCTTCTCGAAGGCCAACGTCTTGGCATCCAGACGGGCTACATTGCCGCTATAGAGTGTCACATAGACCTTGCCGTCTTCAGCCACGGCATAACGGGGTTGCCCCTGTTCCTCGGTGAAGGCATAGCGTGCCAGTTCCACTCCGGCCCCACTCAGACGGGTAATGTAGCTGGAGCCGTTCATCACCACGTAGATGTCGCCGTCCTCGGTAATGATGTCCTGTCCCGTGTCGCCCAGACGGGTGCCATTCTGTGCATAGTAGATGTCATCCAACGTTTCACCCGAACGGGGATTGTAGAAGGTCAGTGTGGCATTGTTCATACCCCAATTTCCTTCGTTGAGGATAAATACACGTTCCTCGGGCAAAGCCACGGGAGCATCGTTGTTCCAACTGTCGTTGTCATCGTCGTCGTCACAGCTTGTGAACCCTGCACCCACTGCCAGCAGGCACAGCATACTTGTCATTAGACTTCTGAATCTCATACTCTTTTATTTTTATTAAAGTTTCGCATATAGATTTACCATTCGGTCTCTGTCATCCTGAGTACCCATCACACTGCGTGTGAAACCATTCGATGATGGCAAAGTCACCCCCTCCGCTGCGCTCGTCCCCCTAAGACAGGGGGACAGCTTCAGATACTTCTGCTTACATGACAGCTATCATGTGTACGAGAGTATCTCAAAACTCCCAACTCCCACAGAGCCGCCACGAACGGCCTGCCATGGGATAATACTTGATGACCTCATACTGCTCGTCCGTCAGATTCACCAGTTCGCCTTGCACACGCAAGGAGTGGCGGCCTCCCCAACGGAAAGTGTGCGACAGCGTGAGCGTATGCTCCACGTAGGAGGGCACCTCGTTGGCCGCCACATTCTGTTCCAAGAAGTAACGCTTACCCACTGCCATGACCGTGTAGCCCACGTGCAGCCACGGCGTCTCCAACAACAGAGAGCCATTGCCACTGTGGCGCGGGGTGTAAGGGAGCTGGTCCTTGTAGTTCTTTGCCCCGGCGTCAGTGACATCCACCGCCCGCTGCCAGGTGCAGTTTCCGCCCACATGCAGCCGCAGTCCCTGTCCCAAACGCAGCGTGGCCGCCAAGGTGGCATCCACACCACCGATTTCCACTTCACCGTAGTTACGCATCCGCCAGACATAGACCGACGGGAAAGCGACAATCTTGTCTTCCACCTTATTGTAATAGCCATCTATCGTCAGGGCCAGTTCCTCCACGCAGGCAAAGGGACGAAGGCTCCAAGTGAAGCCGAGGCCGAACTCCTGAGCATCTTCGGGCTCCAATGCCGTATTTCCCGACCGCCGGTAATAGAGGTCGCTAAACGTAGGCACCCGGAACGTATGCTTGTATAACGCCCTCAAATAGCACATCTCGCTGCTCCATGGCCGCCAGTTCACAGCCAGCATGGGCGAGAGTTTCTTCCGGTCGGCAGGTGCTTCGCCCCGCTCTACCCTATCCGTGGTGAATGTCCCCGTCATACCGGCAGACAGGCGGAAACTTCCCACCCGCCAAACGGCATTGAGTGCCGTCAGCGAAGTCAGTCTCACCGGGTTGGGACGGTCGTCGATGTTGTTGCGCAACGTATTCATCACCCCGTCTTGTGCCAGAGCGACCGACAGTGTCGGAGACGGTTTCCACCGCACGGTGGCCGAAAGGTAATACTCGTCCTGCCGGTGCACATCGCGCTGAATGCCTCCGTCATACTTGACATTGGTGTCTTCGTATTTGTTCCAGGCATGATTGTATTTGGCGGAGGCACGGAACTGCCAAGCCGGGGAAAAGCATTTGTCGTAGGTTATCTGAGTGAAGAAGTTTTCATCCCAAAGGCGTTCGTTGGCCGTAGGATTATAGAGGATGACCGCACCGGGGAGTCCGCGTTCCGAACGGTAGTAATAGCTCTTTGCTGCCAAACGGCTGCTATCGGCAAACGTATGGTACAGATTGCCCTCAGCATGCCACGTGCAGATGTCACTGTTCCGCCGGTGTTCGGTGGTGGTCTGCCGCCCGTTCTGCAGTTCAAAGGGGTAGATGCCGTCGGCCCGCATATAGTCGCCCTCCACCATCAGGGCCGTGCGCCCGCCCAACCGGCGGGCATAGCGCAACGATGGAGTGACATAGCCGAATGAGCCACCGGACAGTTTCACCTGCCACCGCTCTTTGCGCCCTTCTGCAAACTGTGGCTGCCGGGTACGTATGTCCAACATGGCAGCCGAGGCATAAGCACGGGCGGGTTGAAGGAGGTCGCTCTGTTGTCCTACGGCCAAAGAGAGGGTCTCCACATCGTCCAATGAGAAACGCCCGACATCAATCTGTCCGGCCTGACAATTGCTCACCGTCACCCCATCGTAACTCACCGCCGTATGGGCAGCTCCAAGGCTGCGCACCGAGACGGTCTTCAGTCCACCAATGCCACCATAGTCGCGCACG
Organism: uncultured Bacteroides sp.; assembly: GCA_964614555.1. GTDB lineage: Bacteria > Bacteroidota > Bacteroidia > Bacteroidales > Bacteroidaceae > Phocaeicola_A. Next base: position 606 of record CAZTPB010000061.1, on the reverse strand, counting down.
GTGGTGCCGGCAAAGCGTTTCACCGCATCGGCCACACCATGAAGACCAAGTGCCTCCATCTCACCGCGTTCCATCCGTTGCTCCGGTTGCAAAGCCGATACAACGGCAGAAACACGACGTGCATCCACTGTAACCTCACCGATAACGTTGTCCAATGTGTCGGCCGGTAACTCTGCCCATAGGGAAGACGGCACGTGTAGCAGACAACCCAATGCCATGCCACAAAGTACGTTGCACTGATACCTTCTCTTCATGAAGGAACGTTTTTTGGGATAAACCACTCGCATTCCCCGGCCTTTCCTCGAAGCTACAGGGATTCTTGACTCTGTTTTGCAGGTCTTCTGACTTACTCCTATTGTCTGCTTGGCCTTCCCACTTCCCGGAGGAAGCAGTGGCTGCGTGAGTTAAGCAGGCATCTCTAAAGAATTGGAGCTTACAGCAGCGGGACTGTCCGGGATTTCCACCCGATTCCCTTTTCATCCTACCCGGTCTGTAACGGACCTCTCGGAACAAAACGGTGCAAAGATAAAGGTTTATTCTATACGGACAAAGAAAATGACGTTTTTTTTGAAAAACAACAAAAAAACTGTCCCCTGTCAGATTAAA
>CAZTPB010000060.1:0-11635 GCA_964614555.1 uncultured Bacteroides sp. | reverse complement strand
AGAAGGAAAATCCTCAGAAATCCGAAGCTAATCCTCGCAAGCTAATTTATAGAACCTCCCTATAGCATCCCCCCCTTTATTAATTAGTTTACCCGTCTGTTAACAATACTTAAAATTGGGGGGGGTAAAGTCGCGACTATAAGGCTAATTCGGACTAATTTATTTAATTTGTACATTCCAAATGCAAACGTATTCCGGAGATACGAAAAGAGATACAAAAAACGTCACAATTTGGGATACCCGTCAGGGCGGACTGCCAACGGAAGAAACGAGAGAGAATTTAATTAGAGAAACGAGAAATTTTACGGAGCATTTCACATGATGCAGAAAGTACGGACACTCCTGTGGGCCATCATTGCCCTTTGTACCGTCAGTTCTCGGGCGGCAGGGGAATCGCGTGTTTCTGCTTCAGACTCTCTCCGCTCCATCCATTCAGAGATCCGCCACTTCCGCATCTATTATCCCGTCAACAAAACGGAGCTTTACGAAGACTATATGTCGAATGCGTACAATCTGGAAGTCATCCGCACCCATCTGACCGAGTCGCCACGCATAGACAGCATCGTCATCTATTCTTACGCCTCACCCGAAGGACCCTACCACTTCAACAAACGATTGGCCGGTGAGCGCGGTGTCACAGCCAAACGTTACATCCTTTCACAAGTGCCCAAAGACAGGGAGTTCCCCGACTCGCTCATCCACCTGCGCCCCGAAGCGGAGAACTGGGAGGGACTGCGCGAAGAGGTCTTCCTCAACTACCACGAGGCCGACCGCGACGAGGTGCTGGCCATCCTCGACAGCGGCCTGCCCGATGCCCAAAAGAAGACACGCCTGCAACGCCTCAACGGACGGAAACCGTGGAGATACATCCTGCAGAACATCATGCCCAAGCTGCGCTATGCCACCTGGATTTCGGTGTGGATACCCGTCGGTGAGAGCGAACAGAGCGTACCGGTCTTCACCCAGAGTCCGGCCCCTGCACCGCAACCTGTGCCCGTCCCCCTGGAATACAGCAAAAGGCGCACCATCGCGGCCCTGAAGACCAACCTGCTCTACGACGTGGCCACACTGGGAAACTTCTCCGTAGAAGTGCCCTTCACCCTGAAGAAACACAAGTTCTCCATCCTCTACCAGCACCATTTCCCGTGGTGGACGTGGGGAGAGAACGACAACGAATACTGCATCCGCTTCCTCTCCATGGGAGGAGAACTGCGCTGGTGGTTCCGCCCCCAATACCACGCCGCCACCGCACACCGCAAGGAGCGCGACTGCCTGACAGGCTGGTTTGTGGGAGCCTATGGGATGGGCGGCAAGTGGGACTTCGAGTGGAAGCGCGACATCTGCCAGCAGGGAGAGTTCTGGAGCGCAGGACTGAGCCTGGGATACGCCATGCCCGTCGGGAAGTGGCTGAACCTGGAGTTCTCCATGTCGGCCGGGTACGCACGCATCCCACACCGGGGATACACCCCCACGGACGACTACAGCCTGCTGGTGCGTGACCCCGAAGATCAGGGAACCTGGAACTACTTCGGCCCCACCAAGGCAGAAGTGTCGCTGGTCATCCCCATCGCAATCACCAAAACATGGAAAGGAGGTGGGAGATGAGGACCGTGAAGAGTGAAGAACGAAGAGTGAAGAAACATCCCGCATGGCAAATTGTACCTTGTACCCTGTACCTCGCACTTGTGCTTCTCCTCACCTCTTGCGAACACCGCGAACTGGTGGATTTGCACGAAGAGATAGCGGGAGAGCACTATGTGCGCATCTACATGAATGAACATTTGCGAAACGTGACATACGGTTTCTATGATGAAACAAAGGAGAAACCGGAATACAGTACACCCAAAGCCATCCGCGTGACCCTGAGCGACCCCAATACCGGAGAGGTCGTGGCCGAACGCTATTTGACCGAAAGCGGTTCGGACGAACGGGGAAACTATCTGCATGGCCACATCGTGGCACAACCGGGCACGTATCATCTGTTGGCCTACAACTACGATACCCAATCGACACACATTTACGGGGAGTACTCATATCCCGACATGGAGGTCTATACCAATCCGGTGAAGGAACCGTTGAAGGACTACCTTCAGGGAGTGCGTTCTCCGGAGGTGACACGTGCGGAAGAGATACGTTACGAACCGGATCATGTGTTCGTGGCTTCCATCGAAGGGGCGACGCTGAAACACAACCTTGAGGGAGACACATTGAGGACCGAAGAGGGAGACTATCCTACAGCCCATAGCGTGACAAAGACCTACTATCTGCAAATCAATGTGAAGGGGGTGGAGTATGTGAACTCTGCCGTGGCACTTATCACAGGCATGTCGGGAGCTGTCCGCCTGCACAATCGGGCCATGGTCCCCGAAAAGGCTTCGAGCATCTACTTCAACATGAAGAACGGTGTGAACAGGATGAGAACAAGCGAGAATGTATCCGTGGCATACGCCTCGTTCAACACCTTCGGAAAACTTCCCGACACGGAGGGATACATCGAAATCACATTCGGGTTCAACACCACGGGGGGAGGCACACAAACCGAAACCATACGTGTGACCGACCTTTTTGAAACACCGGAGGTAAGCGACAGACAGTGGATCATCATCGACAAGACCATAGAGATAGAGAAACCCGAAAATTTTAATGGAGGTATGTCTCCCGGTGTGACCCAGTGGGAAGAGATTGAAAGTGATTTCACCATCAGGTGATGTGTAGAAAGACAAGAAACATACGTAAAATAATCAATATTCAAACCTTTTAAACAAAAAAAATTATGAAAAAACAGTTTATTTTGGCAGCATTGACGAGTGTGGCACTTGTCGGTTGTGTGAACGATGAGAACGAAGCTGTTGTGGTAGAAAACGGCCAACAGTTGGTTTTCAATGCCCCTGTGATGACGACTCAGACGAGAGCCAATTTCGCGGGCGAGATTACGAGCGAGTATCCTACTGAGGAGGAGTTCACCGTGTTCTGCCGCAGGTATCAGGGCGCATTCAACGGATGGAGCAATTCGACTGACATTGTAGATTATTTCAACGCAAATGGAGAAACTACATCACACAATGGAAGTTATTGGGCCACTGAAAAGGCACATACTTGGCCTTTGTCGGTCTATAATCTGGCCTTTGCGGCATATTCTCCCTCCGAATTGAATGGGGGTGCTACGGTTTCTTACGGTAATGATGGACTCACTATTAGCGGTTTTGAAACCGAAGAAACATCTGATGACCAATATGATCTGATGTACAGCGACCGTGTGGTAGATCGTAACAACGGGAACAATGGAAATACGGCGGTTGTCATCAAGTTCAAACACGCTCTTTCATCTGTCGTTTTCTCCGCATCAAAAGGTGAAAACCTGACAAAGAAGTACAAGATTACCGAATTGAAAATCGTAGGATCTTTCTATACTACAGGAACATTCAAGCAGAGCATTACAGAAACGCCAGCTGCAGAAGGTACTGCTTATAGCGAAAAAGAAACTCCCGGATGGACCTACGCTAATGAAACTCCAAGCAGCATAACGTACACCCCTGTATTTGACTCGTTTGATGTAACCACAACTCCGAATATTTTCACCGGTGGAAAATCAGCTTTGCTGCCTATCCCTCAGACTGTACCCGAGGATGCCAAGCTGTTGGTTTCATTCACCAAGACAGAAGAGGGCATGAAAGATGTTGTGTACACCGATTATGAAATTCCGTTGGAGGACTTCTTGATTGATGGAAAGACTCCTATCACAGAATGGAAAATGGGTCATCGCTACAACTACCGTATCTATTTCGGCGGCACACCGTTGATTTACTTCAAGCCCGAAGTTACCCCGTGGGTAGATGGTGGAGTGGCCCAATACACCATCCAATAAGAGAACAGTTCCTCCCTAAAGGGAGGTTCTATAAATTAGCTTGCGATGATTTGCTTCGGATTTTTGAGGATTTTCCTTCTTATCTACGAAGATGCGTAGCGGGCTACGTATCAAGGAGATAAGGAGAAAAAGACCAAAAAGACAAGCAAAGCGTCCAAGCAGAGAACCACCTCGAATAAACGAAGAAACTAATTTATAGAACCTCCCTAAAGTACGGTTGGGGAGACATACCAGCCTCCCTACCGTACTTTTCCCAGACAACATTAAAATCTGAATCATATACTTATGAGACGTAGATACCTGTATATGTGCTGCATGACACTTTTTGTGCTATGGAGTTGCAAAGAGAGCGATTCCCCTGTCGTATCGCCCGAGACAGGTGTGCCCATCAATTGGAGCGTACGGCAAATGAGTATGACGGGTGGTACCCGGACTATTGTGGACGATGACAACGAGCTGCAAACGGCCTGCTCGCCCGATGGAGGTGGAAAATCCATCGCTATCTGGGGTAGCCACAACCGCTCATCGGAGGCTGTGTTCAAGGGTACTTTGCTCACTTATGAGGCCAAGAACTCCACTACCCCACACATGTGGAACTACGTAGGCGAACCGGACCGACACTGGCTTTACTCCACAGAATATCAGTTTCTGGCCTATTATCCCGCTAACTTGCAGGGAGTAGATGCAACGAGTACCCTTCTCACTGTTGGAGAATACAACACACTCTCCACGCAAGAAGACCTGATGACAGCATACACCACGGTCAACACCGGAGACGGCACGTTTGATCTCTTCTCACCTGTTCCTCTGACCATGCAACACGCATTGGCCTCAGTCGCTTTCAAGGTGAAATCAGAAAGAGGAAACACGCTCACGCTGAAATCGCTGCAACTTGACGGCCTGATGACTCGGGGAGCCTTTACCTACGACGGCAATCCGCCCACGACCGAAAGTTGGCAGCCGGATAATGCTTCGGCCGGCAGCTATTGTTGGAACGGGAATCTTGACTTGGCCTCAACAGCAATCACCCTGACGAACTTTGCAGGCGATGCAGACCTTCCGGTCTATGCCGAAGAGGGATATATACTCGTCATCCCCCAAACCTGCACCCCCTCGTTGAGACTGACCACCGGAGGGCGTACATTCAATGACTTTTCACTGACTGCGGAGGCAGCCGGTGTTACCTATGAGCCGGGTAAAAGGTATCTCTATACCCTATCCGTCATCGATGACAAGGTGGAACTCGTGCTCACCATCAAAGAGTGGAACGAACGGAAATCATCGTTCGATTATACATTTGACGACTGATAAAACTTATCGCAGAACAACTACATGAACAGACAGCCGAAATACCTGACCGTGGGAAAGATGCTCTTTCTTCTTTCTTGGATTCTTTTTGCTACAGCATGCAACAAGGAAGAAGAGAGCGCGTTCACCGGAGGCGGACAAACATCAGCCGAACTGGTGTTCAACCTGAGTGCGCCCACCTTTACACTCGAAACCCGAGCTTCGGCTGTCAGTGCATATCCCACGGATCCGGAACAATGGAGCGACTGGGAACGTGTGGTGGACGGACGCGACCTTTACCGGGTGACCGTGATGCTGTTCGACACCGAAAATGAGACGTTAGCGGCCAGCCGGGACATCTATCGCGGTGACAGGAGCGATGTCGATGCAAACAACGGTTTCTGCGAAAATGGAACGGTAAACACCAACGCATCTGTCGGGACGGCAGTGAAGGCCACATTCACCAATTTGGAACCCGGAACCTATAAAATGGCAGTGGTAGCCAATCACTCGGCATACACGGCAGCAGACGGGACGGACGAAAACGGGAACACCATCACCCGCGAATACCCGGGAATGACTCATGCCACCTACGGATCACTGACCGATTTGATAGAGGACACGAAGAATAGGACGAAAAGCCTATCGGACCTCTATGCCTACAAGCTGGATGCAGGAGAAGATGACTTCATTGCTCCCCGAACGCCACAAGTCCTGACCTTGGTGAAGGATATAACCCTCGAAGCAGGGCACAATACGGTAAGCGGTGAACTCATACGGACCTATGCACGCCTCCGTATTGAAGTGTCCAATAACAGTGGAACCACCGACCTGAATGTCTATAGCCTGACTTTCAGCCCCAACTTTGCCCAACGTTACGAGAACCTCCTTGAAGAGAGTTTTCAGGCCACAAACAAGGGGACGCTGACGGTGACTTCGACCGATGCCGTCACACCGTTTGAGGGAACGGCTGATGCTCCGTTCCAAATTCCACATTTGGACACCTCTGTTGAAGGGGGAGGAAGCGATGCCGTAGTTTTTGATACCTATATCCACGAAACCCGTTGGAACGGGACAGACACACTGGCTTACGACCTGAAGATGGGATACAACGTACAGAGTGACATCACCACAACGGTGTGGAAGTCCGGAACGACTCCCACAGCAGCAAGCAGTCTGGTTTCAGGGAACAGGTATCTCATCTACAACAGCAGCAACAATCGCATCCTGGTAGATGACAGCAGATACGGTGTCGGCACAGACACTTCACACGGACCGGGCGACGAATTCGGCAACAATCAGGACGTGGCTTTTTGGATATACAGGGGTAACGGCCGTTTCGAATCGGTCTATTCCCCGGGATATTATCTGGGTATTTACCAGAGTGGGGGCAGCTACGTCGCAGGACTGACGACAAGTACCACAAACTCCTCATTGACCATCGGAAACACGGGAACCATGTACAGGTCTGCCGATCGCAGAACCTACTATCTCCGACTGAACAATGGCACGCTGCAGACCACGACCTCATCCGGTTCGGCCACCGCGTTCTCGTTCTATGAACTGACGGAAGAAACCCGCACAACAAAGGAAGACGTCACGAAGACACAGACGTTCCACATCCCCCTGCACACCATTGACGCAGAAACGGGAACGGCTTTTTTGGCTGAAGAAATCAGACGAAACGACTTCATCAACATACAGATAACCATCTCATACAATGAGAACAACGGAGCGATGGAGTTCCTGGTGGAAGACTGGACAAAAGTGGACAATGACATGACATTTGACTAAATCCCATATACTGCTATTATGAGGCATACAAAGATAAAAGACTTCACCCGATATACCATTTTTGCAATGATTGCAATGATTGCGGTATGTTGCACCGGATGCACCGATGAGAATCTTGCGCAAAGCGGAACCATCGGTGAAGAGAGGGTGTTGGCCACGCTCCGATTCGGTTATGAAGACTTCGAACCGCTGAAGCTGACAACCCGATCAACATTGGACGAGGTGGCCGAATCACGTGTAAAGGACATCTATCTCTTCATCTTCGTGAACGGACAACGTGTCTATAACCACTACTTCGGAAGCGAATCACAGAAAGGGAGCGAGTCAGAGGTGACCTCTTCCACCGAAGAATGTTGGTGGGTGCAGAACCGCACGAATGTCGAAAATTCTGAAGGATACACAGAGGAGGATACCCACGGTGTCATCCGCATAGAGGCACCGACTATGGAGGGGGCAACCATGTATCTTGTGGCAAATGCCAATGCCTATACAGTGAACATCTCACCCGACAAACTGAATACCGTACGGACGGAAGAAGACCTGAAAGCACTCACAGCCCAACTGACGGGAGAGGTCTTCACACGCTACGGATATTTTCCGATGACCGCAAAAGTTGAGGGAGTGAAAGTGGACAAGGAGACCGTCACCTCCACGGCCGGAGACAGTGAAAACGGATTGCCTGCACGCCTCGTCAGACTGGATGCCAAAGTGGAGGTGAACATACAGGCAGCCACCGGATACAGCTATGAGTACGAAGGGACCACACAAACCGTAAACACGTTTGTCCCCGAATCATGGAAAGTCGTGAATCTGCCGAAAGGAGCGACTGTGATAGAGGACGACATACCGGGCAACAGCCAAGCAGATTACTTCAACACTGCATTGAACGGCTTTGAAGACTTTGAAGATGTCACCTTCGATGACGGAGGAACGACCCGGAACACCACACGCCACAGCTTCTCTTTCTACATGTTGGAGAACAAACAGACACCATCGGCAGAGAAACAGATAACCGACGAAGACTATCACAAGCGGGAATTGAGAAGCAAAAAGGCAGACGGCACGTATGACACGACAGGGGACACCTGGCAACACGCCCCCGAAAACGCCACCTACCTGGAAATAAAGGGATACCTTTCCATGTATGTGGAAGACGCAGACAAGAACCACCAGGAGTTGGGAGCCGACGTCACTTACTACATACATTTGGGAAATTTCAAATCTGACGTGAACAACTACCAAGTGAAACGGAACACCCACCATACCTATACCATAACCGTCAAGGGAGTCCGGCATATTGAGGTGGAAGTCAGCACCTCCAACGACAATGAAGAAGGGGTTACAGAAGGACAAAGTGGGGCTATGGGAGACATCTATGTGTCACAATCGAGCATCATGCTCTTCGATGCCCACTATTCACAATACCTCTACAGTATAGACGCCAATCAGATTAATATTGAACAGATGGCGTGGTATGTACACACACCATTTGGAGAGAAAGGCTCCCCGAAGTTCAATCCCGGGACGACACTCGCTGACTATGACTACAGGTGGGTGTGGTTCATGTTGAATCCTGTGGAGAACGGGGAATACAGTACCCGCCTGCAGTGGTATCCGGGCAACAAGAACAAGACCGGAGAAGAAGCAGGACTGACCGTCGGTGATGAAAAGCACCTGATGGACGTGAACGAATTTGTGTCATTCGTCAAAGCACAGAAGAATATCTACGATGCTGACAAATCCGATAATGGAGTCATCGACGGAAAGGCCACGGTGGACGGAGTGGAGCAGACACATGTCTTTTTAAACGGGAAAGTAAACTTTACGGCTTTCATTGATGAATATTACTACGAAAAACATCCCATTACAGGAGAAAAAACGACAAGCCTCTGGAAACAATTTGTGAACGAAAGGGATCGGCTGATGCATATCCTGTGTGGAAGCAATCGTAGCCTGGACGGAGAGAGCAGCGTGACCAACAGCGTAATCAGCATCAGACAACGCTCCATCCAGACACCATACAACATAGACAAGGCAACTCTGTACACCGCATGGGGATGTGAAACGGAAGATGAAGTGTATGATGAACAGCTCTATCTCTACAATGAGCAAAACCTGAAACCCGGTGACAACGGATTCACTGCTTACCACAGTGATCCGTCAACCTGCAAAAACACGTCTGAAAGTAACGGATTATACAACTCGGCTCTGATGATAGGATTGATGACGCAGACTGACGAAACGGGAAAACAAATGGCTTCATACAATAGCAACTTGATGTGGAGCAAGTTCATCAATTATGAAAACGGAGACATAGACACTCAGGGTGATTTGGTGAGCTGTCTGAACGACAACTATAAGGGCTTGCTCTATGCCACGCTGATGCGCAACCGCGACAATAATGGAGATGGCATCATCAATGCCGGTGAACTGCGTTGGTATGTGGCATCCATCGGCCAACTGTATGGAATATACATCGGTGAACCGGGCATCAAAAGCCACGATGCCCACCTCTATGACAAGTCCTTTGCTTCAGAAGCCGAAGGAGCCACGGTAGGTGGCAGCGGCAACTATGCCGATTGCAGGAAATGGAGACAGCACATCGTTAGCAGTACACAAAGCGGCAAGGTGTCAACAGGAGCAACTACGGTACTCTGGGCCGAGGAGGGAGTCTCCGTCAGCTATTATTGGCAGGAGCGCACGTGGAGTGAAAACAACTGGGGAAGGCAGTCGGTGCGGTGCATAAGGAATCTGGGTATAGACTATGATAGCGAAGAAGAGGCTCAGGAAGCACTGACAAACGAGAGTGTACAACCCGAATTGCTCATCGACTATTGGCTGGAAAGGAACGGTTCCACCATCGCAAAAGAAGATATAGACAATATCACAGTGTCTGTAAACGATGTGTATGTCTTTGACCTTACCAATGTGAACGAAGCCTCTTTGCGCTCAGAACCACTCGGTAATCTGGAAATGGAGGCAACCGATGAATATCACACCATGGCACGTCCGTATAAAGGTTTCAAGACCGGTGAACTGATTACCTCGATAACCGATTATTCTACATTGAAAGCCGATTATCTGGATTTGGGCTTGTCCCCCTGTCCGGAGGGCTACCATGTCCCCAATGTCCGTGAAGCCGCACTGATGCATATTTACTGCACCAAAGACAATTGGTGGAACAGTCGTGACATCATCAGTGGCTCTTATTTCTCCAATGGAACTCTCTCCGGAAACAAGGTCAGCAGTCCGACTTGGTACTTTGGTATGAACTATGCCAGTATCTCACCATACCGGACGGTTTCCATCCGTCCCATCATGGATTGGCAACCTACAGAGTAGAGCCTTGGCAAAGGTCGGGTCAAGGAGGGGGGAGTCCCTCTTTATTGCCAATCGGGTACGGTAGTTCCTTTCGGATAGATGCCGACAAGATTGACCCAGAATTTCAGGGTAGAAAATGCCGGAACACCGGCGGATGAACTCTCACCATATCCCAAGTTGTAGGGGATGTAAATGGTGCAGGCATCGCCTGTGTGCATGTGTTGCAGAGCGGTGATCCATCCGTCGATGAGGCTGCTCAATGCAAAGTCAGCCGGAACACTGATGTCCGGGTTGTAATCGCCACGGAAGGACTGGTCGAGCACCTCGCCATTGATGTACCATGCGCGGTAGTTGACGCGGATAGAGTCGGTATAGATGGGCGACACTGTGCCTTCGCCGACCTCTTCGATGTGGCAATAGACGTAGTTGTTCACGTGCTTTTCTGCCGTCAGGTCGTTAGGGTCGTCAGCCGGTAACCGGTAGTTCTTGTAGATGCGCCAGTTGCCGTCAGCATTTGCCTCGGCTACGGCGGCTATAGAGTCTATCACCTGTTGGTTGCGTGCCTGCCAATTGGCATACTCGCTTTCCACCTCATTCTCCTCGCACGAGGTGAAACTGAGGGAAATCATCAGTGCTGCCAAAAGCAGCCAAGGGAACTTGTCCATTCTTTATCCTTAGATATATGTATGAATTATGGTTATAGTGCAGGTTCTGTATGCAGAACCGTTGAATCTTCACGTCCGAGGACTTGCATCCTCAGACGTGAAGGGTAGGTTCATTATCTCAACGTCTTCAACAGTCCGGTGATGCTTACCTTATCAGCGATAATGTTGTTCAACTCGCTGATAGCCACACGTTCCTGTTGCATAGTGTCACGGTCGCGCAAAGTGACACAGTTGTCCTCCAATGTCTGGTGGTCAACGGTGATGCAATAGGGAGTACCGATGGCATCCTGACGGCGGTAGCGCTTGCCGATGGAATCCTTCTCGTCGTACTGGCAATTGAAGTGGAACTTCAGGTCATCCACAATCTCACGAGCCTTTTCGGGAAGTCCGTCCTTCTTCACCAAGGGGAGCACAGCCAGCTTCACGGGAGCCAAGGCTGCGGGCAACTTCAACACTACGCGGGTTTCGCCATTCTCCAGTTTTTCTTCCTGGTAAGAGGCGCACATCACACTGAGGAACATACGATCCACACCGATAGAGGTCTCAATAACGTAAGGCACGTAGCTTTCGTTCAACTCGGGGTCGAAGTACTTGATGCTCTTGCCTGAGTACTTCTCGTGCTGGCCGAGGTCAAAGTTGGTACGGCTATGGATACCCTCTACCTCCTTGAAGCCGAAGGGCATGAGGAACTCGATGTCCGTAG